>JAADDM010000290.1 GCA_013153955.1 Gammaproteobacteria bacterium
GGCTTAACCCATAAATTACTCAGTGCCATCAATCACCCAAGTAACCGTATTCCACAGCCGGTAGAAACGCTAAAAGAAGCGGTAAACTTTATGGGCCTAAAGCGCCTAAAGTTTTGGGTGAATATGATGATGCTCTCTTCGATGGAAGATGTACCTGCTGAACTGCTTGTTGTGGCATTGGTGCGTGCTAAGTTTTTAGAAGAGATGGCGATCAAGATGGGGCTAACCGCAGAGAAAGATCGTTATTTCATGGCGGGTCTGTTCTCTAGCTTAAATGCCTTCTTAAAAATTCCAATGGCCGATGTCGTCGATCAGCTTCCGCTAGCAGATGATGTTAAGGCTGCTCTGGTTGATTTGAAAGGCGATATGGGGCGTATTATTTGGGTGGTTCGTTCTTTAGAGCAGGGCAATACTCGAATTGAAATCCCAGGACGTGAAGAGTTAGACTTAATGGCCATCTCTAGTGCCTATATGTCTGCTAACGGCTGGTCTTATAAGACGGTTGCCAGCTTAAACACTTAATAATCAACCCCGTACTCTCTCATCGTTCATGTTGCCTTTTAACGTAAAGGCAACATGCGCTTTGTCAGCGCTTTTCGATTCTTTTTTTCTATTTACCGCACGGCACTCCTTTTCTAATCCTTCGCTTCTCTCTTAAATGTATTTTATGGGTAACCTATGCACCCGCAATGCTTTCATATAAATGGTCAAGATTTACCTGTCATTCGTACCACGCGTAAAAGCACGATTGCGCTTAAGCTAAAACCAAATGGTATGGTAATTTTGGTGCCTAAACGCTTGTCGGCAAACCGCTTAATGTCGCAACTTAAAAGTAGCCTGGCCTGGTTGATTGAAACCCATGCACATTTAGAGAAAAGCGCCTCTCAAAAGCCTGTTCGTCCGCTGTTTAAAGGGCAATCAGGGGATACCTTCGAGTTTAAGGGGCAAATCTACCAGATTGTCTGGGCAGAGGGTGAGGCGGCTCAGAGTAAAGCTGCGCTCAAACCCGCTCAAGCACCGCTTCAGTTAGATGAGAAGAGGCATCTCTGTTTATTAAATATTGAACAGTGTCTGAATTCACTTAAGCGTACTCAGCAAAAACCAAAGGGGTTAAAGGACGCTAACCCGTCTGATGAGAGGATTGCCTGTCAGCAAATACAGGATTTTTTTGTGGCCTCGGCAAATGATTACTTAGCCCCTAAATTGGCTTTTTATGCTGGTTTAATTGGGGTCAATCCAAAAAGTATGACGGTGAAAGGCTATAAAAGCCGTTGGGGGAGTTGTTATCCCGATGGCAGAATTCAGTTTAACTGGCGATTAATGCAGGCGCCAACCTGGGTGATTGACTATGTGATTGTGCATGAACTTTGTCACCTAGTACATGCTAACCACTCCGCAGATTTTTGGGCATTGGTGCAGAAACACTACCCCAAAACAGCAGAAGCCAAAGCCTATATTCGTCAATCAGGATCTGACTGGATTCAGTTTTTGGTGTAGCCCTTTCGCTTAATTGACAGGGTGTGTGAGTACACCCCTATTAAATGATTTAATTTCGCCTTTTTCACACGTTAGAATGATAAAGTTACAGCACGATTAAAGCATGCTTAGAGACAGAACAAGTCACTAAGTTGACCGTTTTAAACAAGACTCTCACACCTCTTTTTATCATCATGCCTTTTAATAACTGGATACCTTCCCTTATATGAAAACCATTCATATCACTGTTAATAGCCGATTGACCGCCACTCTAAAATCACAGGCCATTTCTCCCCTAAATTCTGCTTCAGAAAATGTCGATATAGCGCACAAGTCTGGCGCTTATAGAGGCATCTCGGTGGTTGAAACGCCTGATATTATGACGTTAAATCAGTGGTGGGAGGCTTGGCAATCCCGTTGCCTTTTACGCGGTGAGCTGTCTCTTGAAACGCTGCCCAAAAAAGTGTTAAACAGTTTTGAAGCCCAGTGGTTGTGGGAGCAGGTCTTAGAGGCAGAGCTTACTAAGCGGACGGAATCAAGCGAGCAAATTCATACGGAACCAGATGGGTTGGTGAATGCATCAGATGAGGTGATACAGAGTCTTGCGTTATTGAATGTGTCCAGTACTGCCAAGCAACTCTACCAGGCCTGGTTACTGTCAAAAGAGTGGTTTCCAGAGGATTGGCTAGAGACGGAATACCTCTCACAAGAGAGTTGGCTTTATAAAAACTGTCAGGCGCGCTACCTTGCCAAGCTTGATGAGCATCACTGGCAAGATGAAGCCTTGGTACAGCAACAACATTTAGCGTGGTTAGCCGAGGGAAAGGGCAAGCGACCCCAGCGGTTTGTACTGCATGGTTTTGATGAGTTGACGCCGCATGTAAAGGCTTGGCGGAGTGCGATTGAAGCCTTAGGGGGTGAGGTATCTATTGAAGCCGTGACAGAGGCCTCTGAACAGATTGAACACCAGTTCTTTCGCGCTCAGGATGCTCAGGATGAGGTGCAACAGGTTGCCCTTTGGGCAGAGGCTCAGTGGCAGAAATTATCAAAAATAAAAGCGCCTCACGGCATCAAAATAGGCATTATTTCGCCTAACTTAGCGGACTATAAAGTCGCGTTAACACAGAGTCTAGACGAGCAGTTAAGCCTAGCGCAGCATCAGCCCTTGAACAGCCTACGTAGCGCACCGCCTTTCTATAATCTTTCGCTGGGAACGGCTTTGACCGAACTCCCCTTAGTGAAAAACGCTTGGTTAACCTTGAGTCTATTTTTACAGCCCAATAAACCTTGCCGCTATACCGATTGGAGTGAGTGGCTTAGCTCGCCTTATACGCAGGATAGCTTTGTACTGCGCCAGCAGGCCGATGCCGCTTTTAGGCGCTTACAATGGTCAAAATTTACTTGGCCAAAGCTTATCGCAACGGATGCGGCAAGTGCGCTGCCTAAACGGTTAAAAGCACGTTTGGATAAACGAGCGGCATTAACCGAGGTGGAAAGCACGCCAAACTCTTCATCAAACCGATGCTCGCTGTCTCAATTTATTGAAACCGTTTGGACCGTTTTAGAGGACTTAGGTTGGCCTGGGAATCGCAATTTAAACAGTGATGAGCACCAGCAAAAAACAATCTTTGAATCGGCTGTTACTCAGTTTTCAAAGGTAACAGAGGTGGGGGGTAAGCAAACAATCTCCGCTTGGCTGGCGCTTTTCAGACGTTTTTTATCCGAGCAACTTCATCAATCACAGAGTAAAGGCTTACAACCAATTCAAGTGATGGGGATGCTCGAAGCAGGGGGACAAACCTTTGATGCGCTATGGGTGCTAGGCCTAACCGATGAAGCTTGGCCAAGAATGCCCAATCCTAACCCCTTTTTACCGATGGATGAACAGCGTTCTCAGCGATCACCTAGGTGTGATGCCAAGCGAGAGTTGGATTATGCTCAGCAAGTAACTGAGCGCTTAAAAGGCTGTTCGCCAAGCATTGTCTGGAGTTACGCACAGCATCAAGGCGATGCTGAGTTATTGGTCAGTCCACTGGTTGAGCAGCTACAAGCGAGCCTAGCGCAGGCGACGGAGTTAAGTCAGTACTCGCCCCAGCCTTATCACTCTCTTGCCGATAGAGTCTTTGCGCTTAGAAGTTCGTCTGAGCCACTGTCATGGTTGCTCGATGCCCGTGGCCCTCAAGTACCTGCTGGCAGTAAAGCGCCAGGGGGTTCAGGTATTCTACAAGCACAAAGTCAGTGTCCTTTAATGGCCTTTATGGATTTCCGCTTGGGAGCAAAATATGGTCTACAAAGTGTCGAAGAGAGCCTACAAGACAATAATCAAGGCATCTTGGTTCATAAAGTATTAGAGCTTTTTTGGGAGGAGACTAAAACGCAAAGTGCATTATTGACGTTGAGTGATGACGCACTTTCTGAGCGCTTAATCAAACATATTAAAACCAGTTTTGAGGCATTACTGGGAACGGTTGAAAATGCTTACTTAGCCTTAGAGCAGTCCCGTATTTTAGCGCTTTGTTTAGACTGGCTCGCACTTGAAAAGACCCGTGTAAGTTTTGTCGTGGTTGAGCGAGAGCTTGAGTGCAAAGTCCCCTTAGCGGGTATTGAATTTTCGATTGTTATTGATCGGGTTGATGAGGTGGCGGGTGAGCAGGTTGTGATTGATTACAAAACGGGTAAAGCCAGTATTAATAAACTACTGGCAACCCCCACAAAAGCGCCGCAACTGGCCGTGTATTTACACGCATTAGGGGAGCAGGTGTCAGGGATTGGTTACGGTCTACTGCACTCGGATGAGGGCGTTAAGATGAGCGCAATTACCGCTGATGAAGACGTTTTGATGAAAGCACGCTCCGTACAGGTTTTTGCCAAAATGGCAGAGAAAGAGGGCCATGAATATTACGAAACCACTTGGCCTCATTTTTTGGGGCATCTTAAACAGCAGGTATTGGATTTGGCTGGTGACATTCAGTTAGGCAGCGCCCCGATGGCGTTTGACAGTGAGGTGGATATTCAATATGCCAACTGTAAACTGGCTTTGCGCCTGCCCGAGGTAAAACGCCAACATCAAGCATTCTTAGATGAAAGCCGTCAGAAAATAGCCCAAGAAAAACAAGCAGAAGAGGATCGATTGAATGAGAGAGGCTCAAGTGAGTTTGACCCGATGAGTGACGCGAGCTTGAATGCCGATTTTAAGCCAGACTTAGAGGATGGCTTTGAACTCTCCTTTTCCGACGATGCAAGCACCGAGGTGAAGCAATGATCTCTGCAACAAATCAAGATGAATTTCAGCAGCCCGATACTACTGGTTACGAGGCTGATTACGTGGCTGACGACTCGGTGAATCAAGCGAATCAACCTAGCCTAGAGCAACTTTTTAGACTACAGAGAGACGAGGCGTTGCCCGATGGCTTAGCGCGTTTTACAGCCATTAACCCCTTTGAATCTTTCATTGTTCAAGCGCCAGCAGGCTCGGGTAAAACCGCTCTGTTAACCCAGCGGTTTTTAGCCCTGTTGTCACAGGTAGACCAGCCTGAGCAGATTGTGGCGATGACTTTTACCAAGAAAGCCGCTGCCGAGATGCGTGATCGTGTCATGGGAGCGCTCAAATTTGGGGCAAATCCCCTGCCTGAAGAGGCTTCTTTAAATGATCAAAATACTTGGCACTTAGCGCAAGCAGCCCTTAAACAAGATAATGACCAGGCCTGGTCATTATTACAGAACCCCAATCGATTGCGCATTAAGACCATTGATGGTCTAAACAGCTATTTAGTGGGTCAAATGCCTCTGCTCTCTAAAATGGGTGCACAGTCTCAAATTTCGCATAACGTCGATGCGGCTTATCAAGAAGCGGTGCACCTTGCACTGAAAACCCCGCAGTTAGAGACGGCAGTCGGGCGACTGCTAGGCTTGGTGAATGGTCGCTTTAATCGTGCAGAGACGCTATTAGTCAGCATGTTAAAGAAACGTGACCAGTGGATGGGAAACCTATTAAAGCTGAATGGTGATGAGGCAAGAGCAGCATTAGAAGCTTCGTTACAGCTAATTGTACGAGATGAGTTAAAGCAGCAGGTTGCTCAGTTAAGCCATCTTATGCCATTACTGAGTGAGGCTTGTGAAGTCGCCGAGTATGCGGTTCAAAATGATCAGCCGGAACTTGATACGTTATGTGGCGCATGGCCGCTTACTGATGCGTTAGTGCATAGAGAGGCTTGGCAGGTATTGGCTGATTGGCTATTGACCAAAGATTCGAAAGGCGTGCGCAAAACCGTTACTAAAAACAATGGCTTTCCTGCTGGCAAAGGGTTAGCAAAAGACCGTAAGGATCAGTTTTTAAATATATTGGCAGGTATTCGAGAGGGCGCTCATGCCAAAGAGGCGCTGGAAGCTTTAGCCATTTTAAAAGCGCTTCCCGAGCCCTTTTACAGTGATGACCAATGGTTAGATTTGCAGTGGCTGATTCAGTTGCTTAAAGTCTCAGCAGGGTATCTAAAAGTGGTCTTTCAATCGTCTGGTCAGGCGGATTTTATTGAGGTCGCTCAGGCGGCAAGTCAGGCATTGGGCGAGCCTTTAGCACCTACCGATTTAGCGCAACAGTTAGATTATCAGGTGAAACATCTATTGGTGGATGAGTTTCAGGACACCAGTAGCGAGCAGTTTAAACTGATTAAAAAGCTGATTGCTGGCTGGCAAGTCGGAGATGCTCGTACGCTGTTTATTGTGGGCGACCCGATGCAATCTATCTACCGTTTCCGAGAAGCGGAGGTGGGTAACTTCCTAAAAGTCTGGGAGCAGAGTGCCTCTGAGATGGGTGAGTTAACGCTGACCCCTTTGAGCTTAAAAGTTAATTTCCGCTCTACACAAGGGGTGGTTGATTGGGTTAATCACCACTTCAAACAGGTTCTGCCCCGTACTAATCAGATAGAGAAGGGGGCGGTTGCCTACCGTGACTCCATCGCTTATTCAAAAGAGGCGACCGATGCCGTCACCCCGCACTGGGCCTTTAATGAAACGGCTGAAGTTGAGGCGCTTAAAATTTTAGAGGTTATCCAGCAGCGTTTAAGTGGCTTTAAAGCGGGCGATGGCAAAAGTATTGCGCTGTTAGGGCGTACTCGCTCAAGTTTAATGAGCATTGCGCATCTTCTAAAACAGACAGGCCTGCCCTTTAGAGCGGTTGATTTAGAGACGCTGAAAGACCGACAAGAGGTGCAGGATATGCTGGCCTTGAGTCGTGCTTTGTTACACCTATCTGATAGAGCGGCGTGGATAGCACTGCTTCGAAGCCCCTTTGTGGGTCTGTCGCTTAATGATCTGTATGCGGTGATGGGCGAACGACCGTATGACGCAGTTTGGGCGTGTTTAACACCGACTGTATCTAAGGAGGATGGTGATGAAAATACGGCGAACTTGACGGATTTGTTCGAGCCTATTTGGCAGGCGAGTGGCGTATCGGATGAGGGTATTAAGCGACTCGCTTATGCGATTCCTATCTTAAACAATAGTTTATCAAGGCTGGGTAGCCTGCCATTTTCGACTTTGGTGAGAGAGGCATGGATTCAGCTAGATGGCCCGCAAACCGTCGAAAACAAGTTGGCGCTTGAAAATGTTCAGGTGTTTTGCGATACCCTCGCAGAGCTAGATGGAGAATCGCTTGATTTTAACCAGCTTGAAAGCATGATGGAGAGTCTATTCGCTCGGGCAGACAGCTCGGAGGCGAGCCAACGAATTGAGTTGATGACCATGCATAAATCAAAAGGACTTGAGTTCGATACCGTGATTCTACCAGGCCTAGGCAGAAAGCCTCGTGGCGATGAATCGGGGCTAGTCTCTTGGTTTCAGTTTATGGATGAGAGCACTTCGACAGGTGAGTTTGAGGGGGCATACTCAGGGGAAAGTTTTGATGAGTATGCAGGGGAACTCTCAGGAGAACGCTTGGTTATTGCGCCCATTACACGAATCGGTCAGCCGACCGATCGTTTGGCGCAACTGCTTAAGCGTTTTGAGTCGGAAAAACAGTCTTATGAGTTAGGTCGCCTACTCTATGTGGCGGCAACGCGAGCCAAAACGTGCTTACACCTATTTGGACAGATTAAGACTAAAGAGACCGAGAGTGTAGAGGAGGAGGTCTCTCCCGTTAAGGACAGTATGCTTTCCGCCCTTTGGCCATGCGTTAGCAAAGCCTTTAATACACTCATGAATACGCATGAGTTTGCAGATGAAGACGAGGTTGAAAAAAATCCCCCTTGGCCAATGGTCAGTCGCCTACCCTTGGACAGAGAGGGGGCGACGGCGCTGGTTAGCACGGTTGCAAGCACGCCGACAACCACGATTAAATCGACATCTTTGGGCAGTGGTTCTCAGGAGCGTCATGAAGCAGAGTGCGGGTCTAGCAATGCTGAGACGGGGGAGGATACGCTATTTGAAGTGGAGGTTAAGGAGGTTAAAGAGGTTCAGGAAACTGATCATAGCCCTCAGGCTTTGTTGAATACCACGGTGGGGAATTTGGTACACGAGATACTTGAACAGCTGGTTGATGAAGGCGTTGAAAGTGTTTCTGAGGCAAGCATTCAGACGCGACTGCCTTTCTATGAACATTGGTTGATACAGAAAGGGCTACCTAGTGAAAGTGTGCCTGAGGCGATACGTCGTTTACAAGTCTCTTTAAAGAATGCGCTGAATAACCCGACTTTAATGTGGGCGTTAAGCAGTCAATTTAAGGCCTCTGAAACAGAGCAAGAATTAACCTCATCGGAGGCGGATGGTACGATTAATTATCATATTGTGGACAGAACCTTTATTGATGAGCAAGGGGTTCGCTGGATAATTGATTACAAAACCAGTATCTACGAAGGGGCGCTTGAAGGGGCTGGACTTGAGGCCTTTATTGCGCAAAAAGTGGCAGAGTACCGACCTCAATTAGCACGCTATGGTGCGTTATTTGATGAGCTTGACGCGCCTGAAAATCGTTCTCAAAAGTGGGTTTTATACTTTAGTTACGTAGACCGTTGGGTTGAGCTGAATTAAGTGTTTTTAAATGACAGCGTATAAATTTGAAGGGCGTTCATTTAGAGTGGACATAAGTTGCGTTAAATCAATGAGTCACTGACCCGCGCTGTATTAAAATAGCGAATAGACCTTATAAGATTAAAGCGTGACCAACTCGGTTTGTTATGAGTACAGGCAGCTCAAGGAGAGATGAGATGAAAGAGACACAAGCACAGATATTAAAGCATCACGGGGGCGATGGAGAGTTCGCTCGTAAAATGGTTACTCAAAGTTATGCCCGTCGACATGATGAAGATTTTTGGCAGTTTTGGAATGATTCGATGGCGCCTGCGATTGCAGAGGGCGATAGTCTGCTTGATTTGGGTGCGGGCGTGGGTCAGTTTGTAAATGATCTTGCACAACGCTATCCAAACAATAAGGTGGTGGGCATTGATGCGGCAGATTACATGCTGGCCGCACAAGAAGTATTGCCCGAAAATGGTCGCTTGATTAAAGATGATTTGAATGCGCCAGAGGCGAATATCCTTGCAGGCAGTGTTGCGGCGGTGATGGCCAATATGCTGGTGCACGAGTTGCCTCAGCCGATTACGATGTTTAAAGCGGTTTATCAGTGGATGAAGCCGGGGGCACGTTTCTGTATTATTGATTTGGTTCGTCAACCATTAGAAGCCTATTTAGAGCATAAATATCCTGATGGTGCGGTCTTTGAAAAAGCGATTGAACGGGCTGAGATAGAGTCGGTGTTTGAGCATTTCTTGGAGCATAATCGCTACCATGCTGATGATATTCTCTATATGTTGCAAGGCGTTGGCTTTAAGGTGCTTGAGAATACCCCTCAACGCGGAGGGCGATTTGTCCGTATTGTGGTGGAAAAACCGTGCTAATCGGTTAACTAAACAGCATTTAAGTATCGGTTTTAAAACAACCAGGCCTGGTTATTCTTTTATATGTTTTTTATAAAGAGAGTACCAGGCCTGGTTGTTTCGGTTTTTGGGTTTGATAAAAGGGTGTAAATGAGGATCTATATTGGGTTTAAGTGGTATGTAAAGGCTACTTGAGTCAGTTGATATTGATTTAATCTGACTTAGTTAATTTGCGCCAAAGGCATTTTGAATCCACTCTGGAACGATTTGATTGCCTTCAAAAGTGATGACGTCAAAACGGAGTGGCGCATTTTGGTAAGCAGGGTACTTGAGTAGAAAGGTTTGAGCACACTGTATAATTCGGCGCTGTTTTTGCGGCGTGACAAACTCGGCAGGGTGTCCAAAGCTGCTGTTCTTACGAAACTTAACCTCAAAGAAGATAACCGTAGTCTCTTTCGCGGAGGAGCTAAGCCCAATTAAATCAATTTCACCACCTCGACAGTGAAAGTTCTCCTGAATAATCTGCACACCCTGTTGGGTCAACCATGTTTTGGCCTGTCGCTCTTTTTGCTGTCCCTTCGAGGAAGTTTGTTTCACACGAAGCAACTTGTCAATTAAGGTGCGGAGGATGGTATAACGCGAGGTTGGCTTGCTGCATCAACGGTATCGCTAGTGGCTTTATCAGCAGGCGGTAACGGGGCAGCAACAGCCTCTATTACCGCAGGTTCATTAGGGATAAGTTTGCTCGGTTCAGGCAGTGATTGTGCTAGGCTTGCAACGGCCTCTAGCTGACCTTTTCGGTTATATTTTACCCAGACAAGGTGTTGGGCAATCAACTGGTCTTGTAGCGAGAGTTTTCCCGTTTTGGTCATGTCTAAGGTGCTTCCTAGCTTCATCTGTGGCATGTGTTTGGCAATCTGAAAACTGTCCCATCCAAAGGCTTCAAATTTAGAGAGTAGTGAACCAGGAGTGAGCGTTGCAGGATAAGTTAAAAACTGTACCCCTGCTAAATCAGCAACCGTCTCTATTTTTTGGAATTTTTTAGGCGTTAACTGTGAAGAGCCGTATAGCGGCATATCGAGTTCAAAGAAGGCAAATTGAGGTTTGAAGACTGCCATACGACGGCGATCATCAACGATGACGATGGCATCAAAATCCTGACGGGTTCTTGGGAAGAAAGAGAGTGTGCGTCCAGTGGCCCAGCGTAAGGTGTTATAACGTGCTTTACTGCTGCCTTCGTTAATGAGGTCACCCAAAGCGTTACGTAATTTAGGCGTTTGGTCAGGGTAGGTACTTAATACGGCGGTATGGGGTTTATCTGCTTGCCAAGCTGTTTTGAGCGCGCTGGCCAGTTTATAGTCTCCTCGACTATCATTGCTTAAAATACCAATGTTTTGATAGCCTAACGCTTTAAACTGTTTGACCATCTGGCTGACTTCATCTGCCGATTTAAAACTAAACTGTGTGTATTGCCCCAGCTCCCCCTTGTTTAAGGTGAGCATGTTTTCATCCGCAATGTGGCTGAGCTGTTCAATGGCACTTTTTCTCAAAGGCCCGATGACAAAATCAGCCCCTTCTAGTTTAGCCTGCTGATAGACGGTTTCAAGACGCTCTAAGTCAGAGCTATCATAAAATTTTAGAGTCGTTGTTTGGTCAGAGGCAAAAAAAGCTTGCATGATCCCTGATCTAATTTGCGCACTCACATGCTGATACTTTCCTTGAAAGGGCAGTAAAACAGCAATTTGTTGAGCGGGAGATATCTCGGCTAAAGCTGTTTGTAGTTCAGGCAGTACATTGTGGTGATAGATGGCATCAGGATGGCTTTCTATCAAACTTGATAAGCTGTTCTGTAATTGGCTAACCGGGCCTTTAATGGCTTCAATCAGGGCAGCCCATGCTTGTACTGAGGTATCTTCGCTATGGGTCAGCTGATTGCGGATGTTTTCAGTGGTGGTAAAGTCCTGTTGATTTAGGGTCTGCCAGAGGGTTTGTTCGATATCGACTTGGGTTGTTTCATCTGCGGTTTGCCAAATTTGTTGATTCAGTTGAACAAATTTAACCCAGTTTTGCTGCTGTTGGGCAAGCGTAATTTTTTCACGGATTTCAGTCTCTGTTAAGGGCTTGAGCTGTTCCGCTTCAATGACTGTTTTTGTTTCTATATGTGACACATCAACGGCGTCAGGCTGTTTCTTTTTCTCTTCTACGGGCTTAACGGGCGTAGGGCCACAGGCTGTTAACGTTAGAATGGCGGCAGCCGAGAGGCTGTGAAGTAGATAAAAGGGGATAGTTTTTTTCATTTTAGATAGAATACGCGTAGTCATAATGCGTGAATTATATCGTACTCAGACTTAGTAAGGCTTAGTATTTTTAAGCATTTTAACTTTAATCGACTCAGGACAAAGGTGTTTTATGTCACAGACTTTAGAATTAGATTCTCCCTTAGAAGGGACGCTGTACATTGTGGCAACGCCCATTGGCAATCTCAAAGATATTACACGTAGAGCCGTTGAAACATTTGAGTCGGTTGATTGGATCGCAGCTGAGGACACGCGCCATACGCGACCTTTGCTGCAGGCGCTTGGGATTAACAAGCCGTTGATTAGCCTGCATGAGCATAATGAGGCGTATCGAAGCACGCAGTTACTAGAGAAACTGAAGGCAGGAGAGAATGGGGCGTTGGTTTCAGATGCGGGTACACCGCTAATCAATGATCCTGGTTACTATTTAGTGAAGCTGTTGCGTGAGGAATCAGTAGAGGTGGTGCCGATTCCTGGTCCCAGTGCTGTCATTACTGCACTGTGTGCGGCAGGATTACCAACTGACCGCTTTAGTTATGAAGGGTTTTTACCGGCTAAATCGGGTAAGCGAAAACTGGTGTTAGCGTCCTTAGTGTCTGATGTAAGAACCTTGGTGTTTTACGAATCTCCACACCGAATTTTAGCAACTTTGACAGACTTAGAATCGGTTATGGGATCAGAGCGACAAATTGTCATTGCCAGAGAGTTAACGAAAAAATTTGAGCAGTTTGTGTCAGGCACGGTGGCTGAAGTGCTGGCTTACTTTACTGAAAATTCAGGAAAAGTACGCGGAGAGTTTGTCTTGATGGTGACGGGAGATGTTGAAAAGCCTGCGGTCGAGCTATCAGAGTGGGACGGTTTGATAGAGGTGCTCTTAAAGCAAGGCTTACCCGTTAAACAGATTTCTGAAATTGTGGCAGAGTATGCGGGGGTTAAGAAAAAGCCTGTGTACCAGCGAGTATTAGAACTTAAAGATTAATCTTTTGTGAGTGATGTCAGCAGGATTGAGTTGGCATGGCATGATTTAGTGAAGGTTTAGGAGTGGTGCATGGATATTTTTTCTTTCTCTGAGATAAACTTCATGCCTAATACAGCATAAACCAGTTTTAACATACCAAGTGGTGTGAAGGGCTTTTTAATCCAAGCTTTAACGCCAAGTGCTTTGGCTTGGGCTTTAGAGTCTATGCCATCTTCCGCACTGAGCATAATCGCGGGAGTCTTACTATTTTGATCAGACTCATTTAATTGACGAAGAAAGTCTAGCCCCGTCTCTCCCTCTTCAAGCATGTAGTCGGCAATGATTAAGTCGTACTGGTTCTGCTCTGAAAAGAGTAGGGCTTCCGATAGGCTTGCCGCTGAGTCGACTGTGTGTCCATCACTTTCTAGGGTTAACTTTAGAAGGGCTCGTATGACGCGTGCATCATCAAGTATGAGTATATTCAGCATCCTGTTTGAAGCCCTACATTTATAGTATTTAAAATTTAGTATAGGGTTCCTTGCTCGGTTCTCAAAGCTTTTAAGTCTATTTAACCCCGATTTCATCCCCATTCCTTTTTTAGGCTGGTAGAGCGCCTGATGCTTTAAGGGCTTTGATGGCATAAATATCATAACGGGTATTGGGGCTGGCAATCTCTGCTGAAGGCACTAACCCTGGCTGTTCACACTGAATGATAGGCGCACCTTTAGGCCGCTTAACCACCACGCGATAGCGCGCCGTGTTGAGCGCCGCCAGCAGTAATCGTTCACTGTCTCTATCCGGCCCCACTAAGTCTTGTAGGGCTTTCATCTCTTTTTTAGTGGCCGCTTTTTTCTTTTTTTCAGGATACATCGGGTCCATGTAGATCACATCCACGACGGGCTGTTGGGTCGAGAGATAGTCCGCAGAGTCTCCCTGAGTGAGCGTTAAGTTCTGCATGATTTTAATGAGCTCTGGGTCTGCCAGTTCATTGGCTTGGGTTAGCCCACGTTGGATGGCATCTTCTAAAAGTGCAGCAACCGCAACAGACCGCTCAAGCATGTGGACTTTAAACCCCTGTGAAGCGATGACAAAACTGTCACCTCCCATGCCTGCTGTGGCATCAATTACCGATGGCAGCGCTCCCTCTTTTAGTTTACCCATCGCTCTAATTAAGGGCTGGCCTTTTCCGCCACCAAATTGACGGCGGTGGGCTTTTTTACCCCCCATGAAGTCGATATAGACTGCACCGCTCTCTTTAGGGTGCAGTGCGAGCTTGGGAATAGGGTCTTTTTTAAGAGAGACCCACCCCAGTGTCATCGGAGCAGGCGTGTCCAGCTCTTCACTAAGAGGTAGATTATATTTTTGGCTAAGAGCGAGCGCATCCTGCTTTGCGCGCGCGGGGTCTTCAAACGGGTTTGGGCAGATAGCAATATTGGAAGAGGGGGGGAGTGTCATAGTTCTACAATTCTATTGATAGGGGATTTGATAAATAAAGGCGACTGAATGCCTTAATGACCAAAGTTCTTAAGGCTGATAATAATAGTAAAGCCCAGTACGGCATTGATTAACCCATAAAAAGAGATGGCCGCATAAAACCACCAAATCTGCTCTTTTGTTTTTAAATAATAGAAGTAAGGGCTGAATAAAATAAGGCTGTTAAACAGCGCCATAATCACCATGCTTAACGGGTTTTGAATATTAAACAGATCCCAAATAAGCGTGCTTGGCACAGAGCCGACAAAGAAGCTGTACTGCCACGCTTTTAGGGTTTCAGCAGGCAAAATTAGGGCGAATCCTAAGCTCCAGATAAATCCAAAAAATAGGGCTTTACTGAGAGGGCTGTTAAGGTTTGAACGAATTGTTGAAAGGCGTGAGGATACAGGCATGGCTCTACTGCTACATAAAATAATCGTTTCGGTATATTAAATGAATTTTAAACAGGGTGTGAGGCAAATTAGAAGGCTTTAGCATTCGCTGATTGTTTCAGCAATAAAATAGCCTACAATGCCTTCTACGGCCCCCGCTATTTTTTTGAAGCCGCGACACATATTTTTTCAAATATCTCAGAAGCACTTTCCAGTTGTTTCAGGGATAGTTGATAGGCCTCTGTCTCTTCGGTGACGCTGATCACTTCACCTCTGTTCTCATCTTTTTTGTAATCCTGTAAAAGTAAACTATAGTTATTTTTTATAAGGTCCTTATAACTGACATCAAAACGAATATCTAAAATCTCCCCTATCTCCACAAAACATTCATAAGAAAAACCATCCATCAAATATACCTTAGATAGGCTAGAGTCCTCTAGCGCATTTGCAAAATTATGCGGATTTACATGCCTAATATCAAAAAAGCGGACAGTCTCTTCAAGCTGTTTAGGCTCTTTGTTTAAAATGATTAAACTAACCGAATTATATTGGCTCGTTTTAGCATGACTTTCGTTCAAAGTAATGACAGCCTCAACCAATCTATTTTCAATTAAATACTGTCTTAATGAGTGGTCGTATCCTGGTCGTCGTAAAAAACCGTCCTGTACCGTAATAAAGGCCATTCCACCCTCCTTTATAGCAGAAAGTGCATGTTGAACCCACAGTGCATCCGATGCGTTTCTACTTAACTCCCCCGTATGAGGAATAACCAAAAAAGAGGGGCGAGCATTGCGCTCAACATGATTAAGAGGGTGAGGAATCTTTGGAAAAGTCACATAAAAATCGGCTTGTTCAACCGAGTTAGGGTAGTCTCCTAAAAGCGCATTATGCGTAAAACAAGCTGGGCGGTTATGTGGGTTATCGAGGTAAGCCAGTTTTTTAGCCAACAGGCACAAGTCTGGGTTCTGTTCCTCCAAAATAACACGGCCTTTATTCGTAGCTCCCCCTGCCGTAAGCCGGTTTGCTGAAATCCCACATCCCGCCGCACTGTCACGAAATGTCAAATCAGGTTTAAATCCATAGGCCTCCATCAGGTCAATAATTAACTCTTCTGTGTCGAAATCAAACATTTGAAATTCAAATAATTTATGGTCGGCCGATATAATGGCAACCAAAGTGCTGTAAATACGCCCCTTTAGCTTCTGGGTATAAATAAATTGAATGGCATCGCTAAGCCGCCTTAAAGGGGAAAGATAAGTTAAAACGTCATTAAAAAGGTCAATTTTCTGTAGTGAATCATCACTTTTATCCGCCTGCCAACCCTTTTCTATTTCAAAGTCGATCAGGAGATGATGGATCGCTAGCCGCTCTTCGTTACTAGCCAGCTCCTTCAACTTAATAAACAATTCAAGCTGCTCGTTATACAAGCAGACTAGCGTAACAAAAAGCCCCATTTTTTGAATATAGGAAGGGCTCCCTAATTCATAGATGCAACTACGTAATAAAGACCTGTTACGTCTATCTTCTTTCAGAAGTTGGCGTGATTTATTTAAATCGGCTTGATGTAACTCTAACTCTTCTAACTCATGGAATTCTTGATCAGTCATGGGGGATTCCTTAATCGATAATGGGGTTATTTAAGGCTTCAAACAACACCGATTCTGAAAGACGTTGAGTGGCTTTGTGTGCTTCTTTTAATTGTGCATGGCGATTTTCAGCCGAATAAAAAACATCCGTTAACAAGACTCTTTTAGAATCCTCGGGTAGCTTTAAACTTAAAGCCTTCATCTCTTTAATGCTAATCATCAGCATAGGGCGATGATTTTTTTGAATATGATTTTTATCAAACCATTCAGAGTTCAAATACATCACAATAAACTCAGGGTAAGTTACTTTGGGTCTAATAATCATCATATTGTTACTGACGATGGTATTGGGGCTGTTATGTAAGTCTTTAATAATAGAAGCCCTGAAAATAGTACCCCTAATGGTAATAACAATGTCATTTTCACGTAGTAAGTGATGGGGTTTAATCTTTTTTTGTTGCACGTCAGTTAATAAAAGTTCAGGTAAGTTACAAAAATCATCAGGCTCCAAAATAGCCTTAGTGCCCATATCTATAGGGCGTAAAATCTTATAAACACGTCCGTCAGTCTCCTCTCTATTTTCAGACACCCCTGGTGTAGTCTTGCCTAATGCAATCCCAGAAAGCATCACTGAAAAATCGCCCAGTCCCTTTATGTCCTTCATATAAACCTCTTATTTAGAGTTTAAAAACAGTAAAGCTATTATAGCGTAGAAGCAGGATTATTTATATTGTTTTTTTAGAATAAATAATTATTTTAAAAAAATAACTTTACAAAGGGGCGGTAAAAATAGATACTAGCTACAAGTTACGAAACACAGCAAGCTAATTAACGCGCAGTGTTTTGACAAGACAATAATTAAAACAATTTAAAGGATAGTGAGAGATGTCGAATCAACCAATGTTTAAAACACATACGTTTGAAATAAGTTTTACTAAAGAGGTTAATTACGAATCAATACAAGAGTTATGTCGCCAAATTGATCTAGCAGTTGACTACTACAAATATACTCAAATTACGCTAAATATTAACTCGCCAGGCGGTGAATTAGCTGCCTTAAAACACTACTTATTTATGCTAAATAAATGGCGTGAAAAAGGCGTAAATATTGTAACCATCGGCGAAGTATCGGTTGCAAGTGCCGCCGCATTAATGCTCTGTCTCGGAGATTTTGGCTCCAGATATTGTTATCCACATACGAATATTTTATTTCATTACGCACGTCTTGCAGGAGTGAGTAACTTAACGTCAGAAAAATCAACGGAGCTAAGTAAAGAGCTTTCAAAAGCTGACGATGAACTGCTTACCCTCGTGTCGCAACATATCTCAAAACATATTTCAGGGCATTTTTATCCGCTGGATACACTGAAAATAGAGGGCAAAAAATTTACCAAAAAAGAGCGAATGAGCGCCCAATCTTTACAAAAACTGATTAAAACAGAGCTAGATAGGTTGTTTGTACTCGATAATCGTATCGAGCCAACGGCGGCGAAAAGCTTTTTATTAATTGACCACATTTTATAAATATAAACTGGAGACATTATCGTGAACTTACAAAAATCAATCGCTTGGGGTGCAAACGAAAACCCTATTCAACTCCCTTTTGAACTCTTCGGAAAAAAAGAAGTGACACCAGAATTTATGTCTAGACATATTTTAATAATGGGCGAGTCGGGTTCAGGTAAAACTGCCTCTATGATCGAGCCTATTTTAGAGGGTCTAATCTCTCATGTTACTAAAGAGGGCAATCAATATGCAGGCTTGGTAATAGACCCCAAAAATGAACTACGTGAATTTATCCAAAAATTGACTGTAAAAATCCCAGAAAGGGTGCTTGACCTTAATCAATCAGGTAATATTTTTTATGGCTTTAAGGGCATGGAAAAGATGTCTGTCGCGGATAAATTAGAGTATTTATTTAACATGTTTACAAGCCCGCCTTCTGGGGATAACGCCATTTTTAGCATGAGTGGACTTGTGCTACTGCGTGATATGGGTAACTTAGAAGCGACCTATTTTAATAAGACCAGACAGAGCTTATTTACCGAATGGCTTAAAGAGGTAAAACCTGATAGCCCTGACACTGCCAACTTTTATGACGGACTTCTATTCTTTTTTGAGAGCGTTCAACAAAAAAGAACCTATAACAACTCAGGCAGTATTGAAAAATTAATGACCATGCTCGCTGCCCATGATTTAGACAGTATGCGAGAAGCCACCATGCTTAAACAGTATGAGGGGAAAGGGAGGATAGTAGACGATCTGTTAAAGCAGTTTTTTTACTACACCTCATATTTAATGCCCATGTTAAATGTTGTGACCTCCAAAAGCTTTAGACAGGCCGTTGACTTAAATCTAAACATGAAGTCTGCACACAGCATAGATTTAGAATCGGTGTTAGATAAGCAAAGAATAGTTATTTTTACCCCCAAAACCCTCATTGAAACGGATGTCGCAATCGCCAAAATACTTAAAAAACAGCTGTTTGACTACACCTTTAATCGGCAAAATAAAAAAGCGCCCCTCATCTATATTGCCGATGAGTTTCAAAATTTTATTAGTACAGATGAAGCCTCTGGTGAACATAACTTTTTAGATAGATGTCGCTCATACCGAATGACCTGTGTACTGGCAACACAAAGTTACGAATCGTTACAGCAAAAAGCCATTATGCAATCAGCCGAGGTGGGTGCAAGTGCCGTTAAAGGCATTATTAACAACACCTCCACCAAAGTGTTTTTTAAAGGTTCAAATCCAGAAACAGAGGCTTATGTGATGAACCTTATCCCAAGTGCCCCCGTGTTAAATGCATTGCATGTAGTTAAAGTAAGGCCACTAACCAGTTTAAGAACAGGAGAGTGCTACTACTTAAATTCAGATGGTGAATGGGGGGTTCAGCAAGTCAATATAGACGACTTTAAAGTACGTATGAATAAACTAAAACTAGCACCTGAGTGTCATCCAAGCCAACCGGCCGCGCTACCAGAAGGGACAGGCGGATCGCCGAGTATGTCAATGGTTATGCCATAGGCCTAACAACCGAGCTTATGTCTTTTTATGTCTGCTTAATGCGGTGTCAGCCGCTTTAAGCCCCCACGTTTACGCGATTAATATACGATTAAAAGGCCTGTAAAAATGGAACATTTTAACTATAACACCACCTTTAATTACACCATAGATGTCTCACATCAAGGCGAACTTATCATTACCGAAGGCGACCAAACTGAAAATTTTAAAGATCAGTTTGATATGGCGCTTATCTGTTATAGCGCACACTGGCCAGAAGCGGTTAGCCCCGAGAAAAAATTAATTTTCTACGATCTACAGCAAAACCAACAACTTTACAAAAGCCTGATTGCATTCGGGCAACACAACAAAACACGGCAATAATAACAATCAACAGCGGTTAACAATTCCCCCCTAAAGCCCTATTTATTTTAAGCAAACTGCCCAGGAGTATCGAGTGTCAAATTCCAATCAAACAACCCCATTAACACAGCCCTCATTTTTTACCGTTCCGCAAAAACATATAACGGATGCCGTACACGCAGCCGCCACTATTGCCGCGAGTTCACTACTTTCTGCCGCTGTTCACGCCGTTGAAGAAGATGCCTATGTCCTTGTAGATGGAGTCTATGTGGTTGACGAGGGGGCCGATCCACTGGGGGACAGTTTAGAGAAGGCTTCACCCCAAGTCATTCTTGACGCAGCGGTGGCTGTTGAAAAAATTATTGGCATACCGTTTATTTCAAATGTAATCTCGGCAAGGGTTGTGGACATAATAGAAAGCTCTATTTATGGCACAGCTAACACCAATATTATTCATATAATGGATGATCACCTTATTGATCATGTTATTAAAAAACCTCTCTTATTAGGAGGGATGAAAGATTGGGCTCAAGGGGAGATTGCGACCGATAATTGGAAAAAATTTGTCAAAAATCTAAATGCCTTTATTAAAGCGCAAAGTAACCTCTCATTGAATGTACAACACAGAGAGGTTTGCCCCCGTTTTTTAACCTACCCCTACACCAGTGACAAAATTGAATCAAAATTAATGTTTTATATATGGGACAGTGTTTTTAGCCAAGACAAAAGCCCCCTAAATACCCTGCTCGGGTTAACAGAGGACAAAGACAAACTCGTCACATTTAGCGACTTTACCGCCTACGTTAATCTGTTTATAGCCAATATAGACAACAACGGTTAGCCAAACCCAGTGCAAAAAAAGGCAAAATATGGCGTAATTTTTTAGCTAATATCAATCGCACCACGCTCAGTGGTCGCAGTAAAACAATCCCCATAGATTAAATCGCATAAGTTAAGGTAATTCGCATCATAATTTTGCACCTAAACCTGTAAAACCACTATAGTAAGTCATAAATTTACTTATTAACAAAATACAAAATCAAATAGGACGCGTCAAAATGACATCTGAGACTGGGATTAGCAAAACATTAGAAGGGCTTACCGCGCCCGCACAACGTATTTTATTTGGTAGCCCTGGCACCGGAAAAAGTCATAAAGTACATCGTACATATCTAAAAAATATAGACGCTGACAATATTATTAAAACGGTTTTTCATCCTGAATATAAATATGGCGATTTTATGGGGCGTTTAATCCCTCTTTCTGACAACGCTGGCAAGGTTCGCTATGAGTATCAAGCAGGTCATTTTTTAAAAGCGCTTGCTAAAGCTTATGTAAATTTATTGGATTCTGAAAACACTGAAAACACTAAAGACGTTGTATTGGTTATAGATGAACTTAATAGAGGAAATAGTGCGGCCATTTTTGGCACCATTTTTCAGTTATTAGACCGAGAAGACGATGGGTGGTCCTCTTATGACTTAAACTTGTCCGCAATAGAGCGCGACGCTTTATTGAAAGAGATGCGTGTTCAAGTCGATTATGATAATGTTGAAGATGGAAAGCCTCTCTATAAGTATTTAGAAGGCAAGTTTGAAGGTATCAAACCAACCAAAGATTCAACCGAAATTTTGGTATTAAATGGCAAAATTAAGTTACCGCCTAAGTTATCTATTTTAGCCACCATGAACACTTCTGATGAATCTATCTACTACATGGATTCTGCATTTAAACGCAGATGGGACTGGGAATATATTCCTGTTAATCATAATGCTGATAATGCTGATAATGCTGATAATGCAACAGAATGGAGTAACTGGAAAGGGTTTATAGATAACTTGAATGCCTTTCTTAAAACAGAAGGCAAAGGAATTAGAAAAATTGAGGATAAGTTAATCGGCTACCATTTTATTAAAGCGCCTTACTCTATTGAAGAGTTCTCTGATGCTGATGCTAATGCTGATGCTAATGCTAATGCTAATGCTAATGCTAATGCTAATGCTAATGCTAATGCTAATGCTAATGCTGATGCTGATGCTAAGGCTAATGCTGATGCTAAGGCTATCTTTAAAAACAATTTAGAGTCAAAGCTTATGTTCTTTTTATGGGACAGTGTTTTCAGTAATGACAAAAAGCCTTTAATTGAATTATTGGTCGGTGCAGACACTTCAATAGAGTTAATAACCTTTGGTGATTTTACGGCTAAAACAACAGAATTTGTTAAAGCAGTAAATAGCTATGATGAAAAGTAATAAGGCTATTAAATGATTGATTTTAATACGTTACCCTGCGCCGTCGCCAGCGGTGCCAGTGTTGGGATAGGCTTTGATAATGATAATAAATCCACTTTATATCTCCCAATCGGATATAGCAAGATAGAGACCGCTGACGCAAAAAAAGAGGCGTTTTTTGAGCTGTATCGTCTGTTTAATGCCTATGTGAAAAAAAACAATTTAAAAAACGAAGACTATAAAGAGAGTGAAACAGGTGGGCAAAATACACAAAAAGGCGGCTACAGCTTACGCTTAAAAGACGACGATGAATCCTCAGTGATATTGTATTCAAAAGTTAACTTTTTAGACACTATTTTAGATGCCTTTGATCCATACGCCATTAAGAGTATCGTCAACCGAGCACAATACTCGGAGGAGTATCAGTTGGAAGAGGCCTGTAATTATCTAGATGAAGCCCTCTTTTTGGACGATGATACCTTTATGGTAGATGAAGCACTTACATTAAAAGCACAGATACAGATAGAGCCAAGCGAGCTGGCAAAAATGTTCTGTTTTATCTACCTAGATGTACAAACACAGCTCAACCAAAGTGAGTCAGTCAGCACACTTTTTGTCTCGTTAGCCGAGGCGTTTAAAGAGGCACATCTGTTTCCAAACGCCTCCCTCTTCGAGGCCGACGGGTTTGAACAGGTAAAAATACTCTTAAAAGCTAGGTTAGAGCTAATTGAGCGACATACCGTGCTGAAAGATAATGAGTTCGAAAAACTCCGAGAAGCCATCTACCTCTTTCTATACGGAGACCCTATTAAAGGCGAAAATAAAGAGGGCGTTTGGGGCATAAAAAACTTTCACCCCATATGGGAAGAGCTATGCCTAGAAGCCGTTGCAGGCTCAGGGTTAAAGAAAAAAGTCTGGATGGCTGATACCCAGCGAAAGGATTTGTTTGGCGATGAGTCTGGCACAAAAAAAATTGGCACACGCTCAGTTTATTTTGAAGAAAGTGCTGAAAAATACCCTTTTAAACTATGTATGGGCAGTGGAGATGGAGAGAAAAACCAAAAAAAGTATATCTACCCTGATCTAGTCATTACGCCAGGAGATTTGTTGGGTTTTCAAGATGCTTCTTGGAACAGTGAGAGCGTACTGAGGTTTGGAGATGATATGTCCACAAAGGCATGCAGTATTCAGTTGAATATGATTAAGTTTTATAATCTTCATGCAACACTTGAAGAAGAAAATTTTAAAGATTATCATTTTTTAAAACAGAGGGATCAATTTTTTTTGAAGGTCAAATTAATTATAGACTTCAAATATAAAACGGACATTGGTCTAACGGACAAAGTAAAACAGTACCTCTATATGCATTCGTATGAGGACTTTTCTTTTTCTGAGTTTTGGATACCGGGGGGCACAGAGTGTGAGGGCATCCCTAATAACGTTGGTTGCTTCAAGGATCACACCCGCAAAAATATAAAAACTCGTACTATAAATATCAAGTCACTTGTACAGCACTATATTGGAGGCAATGATGTTAAGTAAATGTGTCTATTCCTATGTTTACGCCTGTTTTACCCAACATTTTTTGTATGAAAATACACAAAATCAGGATTCTAAATGTAAGACCTTAACCGAAGGCGTTCTTAAACAATTTATAGAGCCAGAACAAGGCGCAAAGGTTGAGAACACGTGCAGTGATAGTGATAAACAATCAGAATATAGCAACGTTATTATTAAGCCAATCCCCCTTGAGCAAGGTAATTTATCCCCTGTTGGCTGGTACTACTCTCTATTTACGGAGACTGAGCTGACTGATGCCCTCTCTAGCTATGCTAATAATTCGTACGCTTTTCCCACTAAAAAATTTCTGGTGTTTGAAGAGATGCAGCCCATTCGCTTAGGTGTATCTGCGTCTAATAAAACCTTAGTTGAATTTATTAAGGTAGATAAAGATAAAATAGATGAATTAATTCAGGCGTATTTCAAGAAAAACAGACGCTAAGGGCTATGTTTATAAGGGTTATCAAAATAAGTAAAAGCAAGCCCAGACAGGTCAAGCAGCGTTGAGTGGGTGACTCATTAACAAAAGCAAGGGTGGTTAGATGGGGTGTGTACAAAGGGGCGGGCGGCTTTGGCGCTTGAAGAACGTGCTTTTAAGGATTTTAATATTAATAGGGATGGGCTTTTTTGTGGCGGGCGCACAGGCTGTAGACGTGCCTAGCAGTACGCTCAGTAAAGTGCCCGAAAAGGCAGTTGAAAAGGCATCGGAAAGCGGGCGGCAGAGTGTGTTGCCTGATTTTATTGAATCGCCTCTTGTTGAACTCAATTCTATTAAACTTAACTCTGTTGAACTTAATCCTATTGAATTTAATCCTATTAACCCTGGGCCGCAATACCGTTATTTTAAACAGCTTAACAAGGCGGGCTTGCTGTTGTTAAATGCACAGGGCGTGCCGCTGATTTCCCATGCGCCAGACCGTGCCTTTGTGCCTGCCTCGACCACCAAATTACTCACTGCTCTGCTGGCCTTGCGCCACTGGGGGGCGGACTACCGATTTAAAACGGCTTTCTATTTAACGTCTTTCGGCAGCTCTTTAAATTCGACTTTAAAAACGTCATCAAATACACCTTCAAATACGAAAACCCATTCAAAATCACCTGTGTTGCCCTCGCTGGTGGTGAAAGGCTATGGCGATCCTTTTTTAATCTCTGAAGAGATTACCTTGATGGCTAAGGAGTTGGCGACTGAATTAGCTTCGCAGGGTATTCATCGTCTTGCAGGGATTCAAATAGATAATAGCTACTATCAAGCTACCTTGGATATGCCGGGTGCAGGGGACAGTGATAACCCTTATGATGCGATTCCTTCAGCTTTAGCCGCCAACTTTAATACGGTGTATATTCGTAAAACGCATC
>JAADDM010000016.1 GCA_013153955.1 Gammaproteobacteria bacterium
CGAAACTTAACCAGCCCATCCACGCTTCAGTTTTACGCCACGAAAACTATCCCTCTGACTTACCAGACCGAGCCAACAAGGCCATTACCGCCTCTTTAGGCGTAGTCTTCTCACTGACAATCAGATAAACCTGTTCCATAATCGGTAGATCCAACGCCAAACGCTGAGCAATCTGCTTCACAGCAATAACAGCCTTAACCCCCTCAACCACCTGTCCAATCTCATCCATCACCGCTTCCGCAGTCTGATTACTTTGCGCCAAACGTTTACCAAAACGACGGTTACGCGAGAGGTCATCGGTGCAAGTCAGCACTAAGTCTCCCAGCCCCGCTAAGCCCATTAGGGTTTCAGGCTGTCCACCGAGCGCCTGACCGAGACGCATCATCTCAACCATGCCCCGAGAGACCAGTGCCGCCCGTGCGTTTGCGCCTAACCCAAGCCCATCGCTCAACCCCGTGGCAATCGCCATAATATTTTTATACGCACCACCAACCTCAACGCCAACCATATCAGCCTGCGTATAGATTCTAAACGCGCCAAAGTGAAACACGTCTGCCCAATACTGCGCTTCGGCAAGATTAGGCGATGCACTGACCATTGCAGTGGGTGACCCTTTAGCCACCTCATCTGCAAAGGTCGGCCCTGATAACACGGTTAAACCCGCTTCCTTACCCAAAACCTGCTGTGCTACTTGATGCAATAGAGATTGCGTCTCTGGCTCAAACCCCTTAGTTGCCCAAGCAATATGCACCTTTTGAGTATCGACCAACTCAGACAGTTGCCCCAACACCGATCTAAATGCACCACTGGGAACAACCACAAGTACCGACTCAACAGAGCCCAGTGCCGCAGTCAAAGAGGCCGTCACTGATAAATTATCGGGAAAAGCTATGTTTGGCAAATAGCGACTATTTTCACGTGCCTGCTCAAGCTTTTCAGCCTGCTCAACGCCATGAGACCACAAGGTAACTTGATGCCCTGCCTTAGCCAAATGTATCGCTAAAGCAGACCCCCAAGCCCCCGCGCCCAATACCGCAATCTTATTCGGTAAAGGGGAGCGGGCAAAGGAAGGCTCTGACGAAACTGACATTTAAATTACTGCTCTGTCGCTTCAGCTTGCCCAGCTTGTGCTTGCTGAAGATGCTCTTGATACATGCTTTCAAAATTAACAGGCTCAAGTAACAACTGTGGAAAACCCCCACGCGTCACTAAATCTGAAATCGCTTCTCTTGCATAAGGGAACAGAACATTCGGACACTGTGCGCCCAACATATAACTCATTTCTGCTTCATTAAAGCCCGCTAGTGTAAAAATACCTGCCTGCTCAACTTCACACAAAAAGGCTGTATGGTCTTCTACCTTAGTCGTTGCCGTTACACGAACAACAACATGATATACGTCCTCTTCAAGCCCCTTACTCTCAACATTTAAATCGATCGACAACTCTGGCTGAAACTCTGAGGTAAAGATTCCAGGGCTATTTGGAGATTCAAACGAGATATCTTTTGTATAAATTTTTTGGATAACAAAATTTTTCTGTACTTCTTCAGACATGATAATTCCTTCGTTTTCTAAGCAAGCTTATGCTTGTAAAAGTGGGTCGATTTCACCGCGCTTATCGGCAGCAGACAGATCATCAAACCCGCCAACATGGTGGTCACCAATAAAAATTTGTGGCACGGTATTGCGACCCGTTTTAGCTTCAAGCTCTGCCCATAATTTATTATCGCCGCCCACATCAATCGTCTTGTAAGTTGCGCCTTTTGAGTCCAACAGGCGTTTTGCCATATTGCAGTATGGGCAAGTGTTTGTGCTATAAATAATGACTTCAGCCATATTATTTTCCTTTTTTGATGCCTCGGCAGCTTTATCAGCCGTCCGCGTGGTCTTTTTTACTTTTTTTTGTTTTTTTTAGACTTCGCAGTCCCGGTTGGCAACCCCGCGCCTTTCCATGCATTGATTCCGCCTGCAAGGTTATGAACATTGGTATAGCCCGCTTTTGACAACATACCTGCGGCACGACCAGAACGTCCGCCTGACAAACAATACACGAGTACAGGCTGCTCTTTATCTTTAGGCAGCTGACCCATAGAAGCACTTAAATCGGATACCGAAATATTTTTCGCGTTACCAATAAATCCATCTTTATATTCACCTGCTGAGCGCACATCTAATAAATACGCATCGTCATTAAACAGACGGGTCGCCTCATCTGTATTCACAGATTTATACCCTGCCATGCTGTCTCCAACATAACTATAGATTAACATCGCAATGACGACCGTTAACGCAATAAACAGTAAAGTCTGTTCTTGGAAAAATTCACTAAACATTAGTTATCCTTAAAATGTGCTGTAGGGCCTTTGCCTAAATTAGATCAGCGATATGGGTCAGATAAAAAACGTCTGATTCGCCCGTTCACTTGTCATAGCGTACTATTAACAAGGAATCCAAACGAAAACAGAGCGCTTTTTAGCCATTTTCTTCCACGCTGTTATTCAAACAAAGGTCTCTCTTTATAATCAAACCTGATGATTTTAACAGCGAAACTCGCTACAATAAACGGAATTTATAATTATTTATGAGCGTGAAATCAGATGGGTCAAGAACTAAAGCCAAAAATTCAAATCAAGCAACGTCCAACTGGGCTAATCATTTTAGATGGCTGGGGACACCGAGAAGATCCGCAAGACAATGCGATTGCACACGCCAACACCCCTAACTGGGACAAGTTACTCGCCAACAATCCTCACACACTTATCGGCACATCGGGTAAAGATGTTGGCCTACCTGATGGACAGATGGGGAACTCAGAAGTGGGTCACATGAACCTAGGGGCTGGGCGTGTCGTTCACCAAGAGCTTTCTCGTATTCAAAATGACATTGATGACGGTCGTTTTTTTAAAAATAACGCATTGGTCAGTGCCGTCGACAAAGCGGTTGATCGCGGTCATGCTGTACACATTATGGCATTGGTTTCAGATGGCGGCGTTCACTCGCACATCAACCATATTAAAGCCGCCATTAGCCTTTCGGTTGACCGAGGCGCAAAAACATACCTACACGTAATGGCCGATGGCCGTGATACTGCACCAGAAAGCGCTCTGCAATACATTGCGGACATTGAAGCGCACATGAAGGAAATCAAAGGGGGTCGCATCGCTTCTGTCACTGGTCGTTTCTACGCACTTGATCGTGATACTCGCTGGGAGAGAACCGAAGAAGCTTATAACGTCATCTGCTGCGGTAAAGCAGAGTTTAAAGCCAACTCTGCCAAGGAAGCTGTTGAGATGGCGTATGCCCGTGGTGAAACGGATGAATTTATTCTACCAACCGTCATCCTGAGCAAAAAAGGCAAGAAGACCAAAATCAAAGATGGTGACTCCATCATCTTTATGAACTACCGATCTGACCGTGCGCGCCAGATTACCGCAGCATTTATTAAAGATGATTTCAGTGGCTTTCACCGCTGTAAAGCCCCTATTCTTTCAAGCTTTGTGACACTAACACAGTACAACAAAAACTTTGAGAACTACGGTGCAACCATCGCCTTCCGTCCAAACAACCTAAAGAACACGTTTGGCGAGGTCATTGCAAAATACAAGTTACGCCAGCTACGCATTGCCGAAACAGAGAAGTACGCACACGTGACCTTCTTTCTTAACGGCGGCATTGAAGCACCTTACCTGGGTGAAGACCGCATCTTAGTCCCCTCCCCGAAGGTACGTACCTACGACCTTCAACCAGAGATGAGCGTAGTTGAGTTAACTGACAAGCTCGTGGAAGCGATTGAATCAGAAAAATATGATACCTTTATCTGTAACATCGCCAACCCAGACATGGTTGGGCACACAGGTAATTTTGATGCATGTGTTAAGGCGTGTGAAGCGGTTGATGAAGCCCTTGGCAGAATTTTAGACGCGATTGATTGCGCGGACGGCCAAGTCATTGTGACTGCCGACCACGGTAACATTGAGATGCTTGTTGACCCTAACACAGGTAAGCCACTGACCTCGCACACTACCTGCCCTGTTCCGCTGGCCTACTTCGGCCCAGAGAAGCTAACCCTTCGTTCGGGTGGGAGCCTGCCTGACGTAATGCCGACTCTGCTTGATTTAATGGAAATTAAACAACCAGAAGAGATGACAGGTGTAAGTTTGCGCGCCAAAAGTTAATCAAGCTGCGCACTTAAATACGCTCTCGAAGCGTAAGCTTAAGGCTTAATCCGAAACAATCAGGCCTGGTCAAATTCATTTTGACCAGACCTGGTTGTTTAAAATCCTTTTACCGACCTCTTTAACCCCGCCTAAGCTCCCCTTAAAACAACCAAGCCCTTCAAATACCTACTGGATAATCCGCCTCCTCTACGCCAACTTTCTTAGCACACACTTTCCCCGCCTATTTTCCCTCTACACTCAAATACTCCGAGTCAAGCCACTGCGCCAATTTAGCTTGATTATACGCCTATTACTACAGTATAATATCGCGCTATTTTTATTTTTTAAGACTTAGCAGAAATAGAGATTTTCCTTGTAAAGCAACGAGTTAGCACTTTAACAATTCTACCCTTACAAGCCTCTGCAAGCCCTATGACTGACAGGATATTGACAATATGAACGCCACACAACGCCAACCTGGCCTGCAATTAGCAGGACTTTATTCCCCTGAGTTCGAAAAAGAGAACTGTGGTTTTGGTCTCATCGCCAACATGGACGACAAACCAAGCCACTGGGTCGTGCAGACAGCGATTGAATCGTTAATGAACATGACTCACCGTGGTGGGGTTGCAGCCGATTGCTGTACAGGAGATGGCTGTGGACTGCTTATTAAGAAGCCTGGTGCATTCTTAACAGCTGAAGCAAAAAAACTGGGCTTTGAACTGGCTGAGTTTTATGCTGCGGGTATGGTTTTCTTAAACCAAGACTCGGACATGGCGGCAAAAGCACGTAACGTCCTAGAAGAGAAGCTGACAAATAAAGGATTAATCATTGCGGGCTGGCGTACCGTTCCGGTTGATTCAACCGTTCTGGGCGAGCAAGCAGCCGGCATGGAGCCCCTCATTGAGCAGGTGTTTGTCAATGCCCCTGCTGGGATGACTGAAGCAGCGTTTAACCGCCTGTTATTTACGGCTCGTCGTAAAACAGAGATGGAAATTGAACCGAACGATAATGCGTTCTATATCGCCTCACTTAACAGCCAGCTACTCTCTTATAAAGGCTTAGTCATGCCTAAAGAGCTGGCCGAATACTATTTAGATTTAAAAGAAGAGGGCTTTGCTTCTTCTTCCATCTCTTACCACCAGCGTTTTTCAACCAACACCTCTCCACAGTGGCGTTTGGCACAGCCTTTCCGTTTTCTTGCGCACAACGGTGAATTAAATACCGTTAAGGCTAACCGTAACTGGGCACTGGCACGTCAAAGCAAATTCTCAACCCCGCTTTTACCTGACTTAGCAGACTTAAAGCCATTGGTTGCACAAACAGGGTCTGACTCAAACTCGCTCGACAACATGATGGAAGTTTTGATGATGGGCGATATGCACATCTTCCAAGCTCTGCGTCTACTTGTGCCGCCTGCTTGGCAGAATATGCCACACATGGACCCTGATAAGAAGGCCTTCCTTGAGTACAACTCTATGCACATGGAGCCATGGGATGGGCCTGCAGGAATGGTGATTAACACCGGTAAATTTGCGATCTGTGGGGTCGATCGTAATGGTCTTCGCCCAACTCGTTATATCATTACCAAAGACCGTCACATTACTTTTGCATCTGAAATCGGGGTGTACAACTACTCGCCTGATGATGTACTTGAAAAAGGCCGCTTAAAGCCGGGTCAAGTGATTGCCGTTGATCTAGAAAATGGCACACTGATTAAGCCTGAGCAGGTCGATGACCAACTTAAAAATGCCAAGCCTTACCGTGAGTGGATGGATGCAGGCTACCTGCATATTGAAGAGAAGCTAGATCAAGATGATAAAACGCTTGGTTGGGATCGTGATACCGCCGATATGTATCAGAAATACTTCCAGGTGACCTTTGAAGAGCGCGATACTGTTATTCGAGTATTGGCGGAAGACGGTCAAGAAGCGACCGTTTCAATGGGAGACGATGCGCCGCTACCCGTGTTCTCACACAAACCTCGCTCAGTCTTTGACTACTTCCGCCAGATGTTCGCACAGGTCACCAATCCACCGATCGATCCTCTGCGTGAAAACATCGTCATGTCCCTAAACACCTGTTTTGGCCGTGAGCAAAATCTATTTGAAGAAGGCCCTGAGCACGCACGTCGCTTAGAGGTCAACTCGCCTGTATTAAGCC
>JAADDM010000104.1 GCA_013153955.1 Gammaproteobacteria bacterium
CAACTAATGGAATGTGGACAACTAAGTATTTCAGGCTACCATCGATAATTTCTTCTGAATGATTCTTTAATAGATAGTCAGCATATTGACTCGCGGCAGCAGGATAACGAATAGGTCGCCCGTACTGATTCTGAATTTTTTTGTAATAGAAGGGTCTTATTTTACTCTGAATAGACGTTAAGCTAACCAAGTCTGCTTGATCAACTTCTGTAGCACTGAGCAGAACACGATTAATCGCTCGTTTAACGTTAAGCTTAGAGGAAAATGATGCTGGAAACTCTAATAATAATTCATTCTCATATTCAACAAAGATGGGAAAATCAATAGAGGACATCTCCTCTAACGCTGTAACAGGAGGCGACTCATGCTTCGACCCCTGAGTCTCAGAAGATTGAGGTGCTGGCTTTTTGACACTCAATGGCACAACAGAAAAATGCTCCAAAGACTCTGAGCCTGTTTTTAAACGCCCCTGATTTGAAGGGGTTTCTCTGACATCTGTCCCTGAAAAACTGGTAATGGATCGAATCCCAGAATAGCTAACTGGTTGTTCTAAAAATACTTTTGATGTAGGCTGAGTAAAGGTCAGCCACGACTGAAAGTGCGATAAATAACTCGCAACCAGCACCAGCATGAAGCCTGTTACCAATAGAACCATAAAAGATAGTGTTTGATTTTGCACAAAAAAGCCTCCCGTTAGGAGGCTAAAAGCAAGAGCAAGGCCAAGTTTGAACTGCCCTTGATCGGCTAAATAAAGAGGCTATCTTAGGTAATCAAAAAGAGACATCGACTGCACCCGACTAAACACCTGTTGGGCGAGCTGAAGTGCATTTTGACTCTGTGTTAGGTCCGTTACCCCTTGAACAATATCCATATCTTCCAGCCCCATTCTTCTCTCTTCCAAGGCTATTTTAAAAGACTCACCGGCATCATACTGCGCCTCGATTCGATTCTGTCGCCCGCCAATTTCAGCACGAACTTGGGACAGTTGATTCACCCCTGATTCAAGGTCATCTAACACGCCGGCTGGCGGAGGAGAGCCTGCTTTAAGCGCATTATTTAATTCGACCAATACATTTAACACATTTGAATCGGGTGTACCAGTAAAAGCGGTTGTCGCCGTGATATTAAAAACCTTGGCGCCATTATCAGATAAACGAATGCGGCTAGAGTCCCCGCCATCATCTGCGGACAGTTTATTATCGGCATCAAACCCTACCTGAATAAAGCGTGCACCGTACTCTGCCAAGGGATCATATACAGGAGTCGTACCATCAGATTCCACCTGACCTATTGCATTAACACTGCCAATATAGGCATAGTATCCAGGGTTATTAACATCCTCAACAAAAGCCTGTTCAGCGCGTGATGAGCTGCCTGCAAAAATCAACTCACCTTCCGAGTTACGATAGTTCATCATGTTTTTAGTTTGCTGAATAATCTGCTCTAATTCTGCCGATGCAGCCTGTCTGTCTGTTGGCCCATAGGTACCACTCGACATTTGTACCGCAAGCTCTCTCGCTCTCTGCAACTGAACAATGGAATCTTCAATAGAGGTCTCTTCTTGCATTAATTGTGCTTTGGCAAACTCACCATTTTTAGCATACTGATCTAATGTTGACATGGTTCGATTAAGAGAGTGAATCTGATTCAATGCAACAGGGTCATCTCCCGGTGCATTTACCCGCTTACCCGTACTCAGCTTTACCTGTAAATCTAAAACATCCTCTTGATGTTTTTGGATCGACTGTAAGCCCATACTGTGAAATAAACTTGTAGAAACTCGCATTAAAATGCCCCTTTTAAATAATTACCTTGAAACATCAAGTATGGTTCTAAATAGCTCTTGAACCGTTGATATAATTTGTGCCGAGGCCTGATATGCCTGTTGAAACTTAACGAGATTTGCTGCCTCTTCATCTAAGCTGACTCCTGAATAGGACTCTCTCTGCGCAACCATCACATCATACACGCTGGTTTGAGCTGTCAACTGAATATCGGTCCCCCTAACATACATTCCAACGCCAACGGCCATTTGCGAGTAGCCTCCCAGGATACTCTCCGTTGCTCGCCCATCAGAATCAGAAAACAACATTTTAGCTGACTGAAGTGCGGCCATATTGGCGACATTTACATTATCCCCCTCAGCAGCTGCTGCAGGCACTTCATCTTTGATTGACCCGTCATTATTACTGTCGATAGGGCTTTGACCCCGGGTTGCAATTTTTTCAATATCCTTCATTTCAGCCGTAAAACTTTCTAAAATTTGCTGATGTGGTTTAACCAGAAAAGAGTCCCCGTCCGCAGGCGCTGCCACGACTGCGGTAAAGTCAAAATACATCCCTTCAACGTTCGCTGCGCCGCCTCTTGCAACAGCCACAGGGTTTCCTGCATTATCAAGCACTGGGCTTTTTGTCTGATAGTCAAAAAAGTCAAAGGAGTCCGTTGCTTGATTGTAGAAAAACTCGTACTCTCTCGCCTCAAACTGCCCAATTTCAGCATTGGCTTTTTCTAAAAAGGTCAGTTTGTCGCCATAGGTGGCTGGCTGACTACTGAGGGCCGTTACACCATCATAAGGAGGCTCTGACGCGCCTGCATTGGGATTAAAACTAACCTGAATATCTAAGCCGGATACCGGGCCGGTATTTTCAATGTTGTCTATCGCATTCATATTTAACGGGGTAAAGACATTCCCTCCTGCATCGCCATTAGCGTCATACCCCTGATAACTTTGCCAGTTCAAAGAAGCGGCCATGCCATTTAAAGCAACCCCTAGATCATTCTGCGCTTGACCAAGCATATTATCTCTAAAATCAAGTAACCCGCCTAACTCGCCCCCGACAATATTTTTACTAATTATCTGTTTCTGGTCTCCTACCCTTGCAAATATCTCGGTCCTATTTTCATCAGGATAATCACTTTTACCCGCTTCTAGCTGTGTGAGCGTATTACCAGACAAAAGCGGAACTCGCCCTCCTGCGGCATAGAGATCAACTTCACCGTTATCATGATAATAGGTTTTTATGTCCATATAGCCACTGATTTCAAGAATCGCTTGATCCCGCTTATCCAACAGATCATTAGGCTGACTCGTGGTGTTCGTTAAAATATTGTTAATTTCAATATTCATCTCTTGAATCGACACCAAACGGCTGTTTACCTCTGTCACAACGTCACTAATTTGATTATTGGTTTGGCCTTCTATATCTCCCAAAACGGCACTTAAATTACCAATATGGCTCTCTAAGTTATTGGCTTCTTGAAGTACCAGCTGGCGACTGGTTGTTGAGGTGGGGTTATTTGCAAGCGACTGTAATGAATCAAAATAACGACCCATAAACTCTTGAACCCCTTCATCATTACTGGCAATAATACCTTCAACCTGAGTCGCTAAACTTTCCTGAGTGGCATAACGCTCTTTCATCGCGAGACTTGAATATAGTTGAGTCTGCATATATTCTGAATAGACGCGATCGACTCCTCCAACACTTGCCCCTCCCCCTTGAAAATTCGTGCTGCTCGTACCCGGCGCATTACTTTCAATAATAACTTGCTGACGATTGTAGCCCTCGGTAGAGGCATTGGCGATGTTATGACTTGTCACCTCAAGCGCCTTTTGAAAGGTATTCAAAGAGAGCGAAGCAATATTTAGCATGTCAGCCATAATTTAATTCCTTATTCTAATCAGACTATTGAGTAGGGGTTATTTCCGTGTAGCAGCACGTAAAGAGAGCATCTGCTCTGTGGACAGCTGCGGTTGTGAGTCCGTGTTAACCAAGCTTGCCGCAGACATTCCTTCAGAAGACGTTGGCTCAGGGGCGTTTGCTGTTTTTGAAATGGTTGGTAAGAGCTGCTTAACTAAGTTATCGGCAAATCCCAGCGTTCCTTTAGATGAGAGAGTTAAGGAGAGTTGTTTATCGGACCAATCCTTATAAAAATCCCCTTGATTCCCATCTAGCCAGCCATCATCAAAACTAACCTTTCTTGACTCTTTCAATATCTGTTGAACAAAGAGTGCTTCAAACTGTTCAGCGACAGGCCTTAAAGCAGCCTCCTGATCCTCTCGTGCAGTTTCTTTCAACGCATTTAAAGCGTTTACATCGGTATAGTTATGATGTGCTTGTAAGGTTGTCGTTTGGTGCGGAGACAACCCTTTTAATTGTGAAAACTCCATTCTAGCGCCTTTTCTCTAAATAATCATTAAATCGGCTTTAAGGGCGCCAGACTGTTTAAGCGCCTCTAATATAGCGACTAAATCACCCGGCGCTGCCCCGACTTTATTCACGGCCTGAACAATATCATCCAGTGAGACCCCTTTAGGAAATTTAAACATATGCCCATCTCCCAGCTCATTGACACTCACTAAACTATCCGGTGTCACAGTTGTCTGTCCATTTGCAAAAGGATTAGCCTGAGTTACATCGACGGTTTCTGTGATTTTTACGGTTAAACCACCATGCGTGACTGCCGCAGGACTGACTCGCACATTCTGACCAATTACGACCGTTCCGGTACGTGAGTTAACAATAACTTTAGCAGCCCCTTCTCCTGGTACGACTTCTATATTCTCTAAAATAGAGAGAAAGGAGACTCTCTGATTCGGCAGTCTAGGGGCTAACACTTCTACAGTATTTGCATCAATCGCACTGGCTGTACCCTCTCCAAGTAGCTCATTAACGGCATTGACTAAATTTTTGGCCGTTGTAAAATCAGACCTTTTTAAATTTAGACTGATGGTGTTGCCTAATTCAAACCCTGTATTTACAGTGCGCTCGACCATCGCGCCATTTGGAATTCGCCCCACACTAGGGACATTAATGGTTATTCTTGAACCATCCGCACCGCTAGCATCTAACCCACCAACGACTAAGTTACCTTGCGCCAGCGCGTAAACGTTGCCATCCACCCCTTTTAAAGGCGTTAAGATCAGCGAACCGCCTCGCAAGCTCTTAGCATTTCCCAATGAAGAGACGGTAATATCAATTTTTTGACCCGGTTTTGCAAATGCTGGCAGCTCAGCATGGACTGCCACTGCTGCAATATTTTTGGCATTGGTTTTTACCCCTGCTGGCATATGAATACCAAACTTATTTAACATACTAAGTAAACTCTGCTCAGCAAAAGGAGTCTTATCCCCCGAGCCTGTCAAACCAACAACCAGTCCGTACCCTATTAAATGGTTAGAGCGAACCCCGCCCACATTCGCAATGTCTTTAATGCGTTCAGCATAGCTATAACTGCTCCAAACCATTAACACTGTCAAAAACATGACTAGCTTCCGCATTAACATAAGAACGCCCCTTGGGATTATTTTATCTGGTAAGTATTTGTTTTTTATCATTTTTATTATACGCCAATTAAGGCGTTAATAACTACTGAGCATTTGACGTGCCAAAAACACTTATTTGTTTAAAGAAAATATGCTAGCAGCCGAGTCAAATGTAAGAATTGAGATAAACCCTAAATAATAGGCAAAAAAATAGGGTGAAAATCACCCCAAAAGACCAGAAAAAAATAGTATAAGAACCGCACCGTCAAAGCAGTATAACCTCCCTGCTTTGACCTGCACTTTAGCAACCTAGGTTAAAGCGGCCAATATTTGGTTAGCCAGCGCGTACCAACGCCAGATCTCACACTGTCACCCGACATCCCGACATCCTTATAAACCAAGCGCACATCGGCAACTTTAACCGAGGAGATTGTGTTATCTGGCTGAATATCTTCAGGACGTATAATCCCTGCAAACTGAACCACTTCATCTCCATCATGAATCGTGATCCATTTCTCCCCTCTTACCACCAGATTGCCATTTGAGATAACCTCAACAACCGTAACAGCAATCGAACCTTTTAAACTCGAATTTTGTTTAACGTCACTTTTTCCTGAAAAAGAACCTTTAGAGCCATAGCCTAATGACATCCCCTTCAACGGATCCGTGACGGCACCCACAATACCTCCCAATATCCCACTTCCAGTGGTCGCGCTAAAGGGCGTTGTAATCCCATAGTCCTGAGCATTGGACTTATCATATTTCGCTTCATCTTTTTTATTCGCCGACATACTTTCGGCCAGGCTAATCGTAATAATATCGCCAATTCGGTGTGCTCTGGAATCATCAAAAAGCGTTAACCCACCAACCTGATAGAGAGAGCCATTTTTGGGCTGGGCTGGCTGTGGAATATTAAGGGGATAGCTCGGAGCATAATTCAAATTTTGATACCGCTCAGGTGTGCTACTGCACCCACTCAAAACAAAGGCTAACAACAATGAAATCC
>JAADDM010000092.1 GCA_013153955.1 Gammaproteobacteria bacterium
TATGCTGATGATAATATTCTAAAAAAACTTAGTGCATTAATGAATAGTGCTTTATGTGATTATTTCTTGAAAATTATCAGTCCAACACTTAATTTTGGTGCTGGGGATATTGGAAAAGTGCCCGCATTAATAAATTTAATCGATGATGAGGACAAGATTTATTTACACCATGATGAATTGATTAATATAAGTAAAAAAGACTGGGACTCTTACGAAACCTCATGGGATTTTACTCAAAACCCAATTATTCGTACGGGGCAGCCAAATCTAGAACAAGCGTTTAACACATGGCAACAGCAAAACATTGACGCCGTGGCTGAAATGAAACGTCTGGAAGAAGAAAACAACAAGCTGTTTATTGATGCTTATGGCTTACAGGACGAACTTACACCAGACGTACCAGATGAACAGATCACTTTAACTCGTGCCGACCGTGAAAAAGACAGCCAACGTTTAGTGTCTTATGCGATTGGTTGCATGATGGGGCGTTATAGCTTGGATGAACCAGGTTTGATCTATGCCCATGCAGGAAATCAAGACTTTGATTCCAACCGTTATCAAAAATTCCCAGCTGATGCAGACGGTATTATTCCACTCACTGAAATGCATTGGTTTGAAGATGATGCGACACATCGTATCCAAGAGTTCTTAACTGCGGTTTGGGGTAAAGACACGCTGGATGCCAATATGCAGTGGCTGGCAGAAAGCTTGGATAAAAAAGCCAGTGAAACAGCAGAAGACACCATTCGCCGTTACCTCGCCAGTAAATTCTATAAAGACCATATGCAGACCTATAAAAAGCGCCCGATCTACTGGCTATTCAGCAGTGGTAAACAGGGGGCTTTCCAGGCGTTGGTGTACTTGCACCGCTATAACGAAAGCACTTTGGCACGTATGCGTACCGAATACGTGATGCCATTGATTTCCAAAATGGCTGCTTTTGCTAACTCACTGGAAACAGCAAAAGAAAGCAGTGACTCGGCTGCCGAGATCAAACGTATCGAGAAAAAACTGCAAGATTTGCATAAGCAACAAGCTGAACTCAGTAGCTTTGAGGAAAAACTGCGCCACTATGCCGATCAGCGTATTACGTTAGATCTGGATGATGGGGTGAAAGTGAACTACGGCAAGTTTGGGGACTTGTTGGCTGAAGTTAAAGCAGTGACGGGGGAGAAATGATGAATGCTTTTTCTCTGGCACTAGACCTTGATGAGGTCGTTGCATGAATTTAAGTCAACTACAGCAAGGCCTTGAACAAGCCTTTTATACTGAAAATCACCGAATCGTCTTTTGGTACGATGCGGAACAGTCCTTCAGCGAAGAAGTACAGGCATTAAAACTGAATGATGTCCAGATTCTGAATATGGCAGAAGAGTCGAGTCTGGCGATTAAGCTTAAACTGGAACTACAAGACCAGCAGGGCAAATACTTGCTGTATTTCCCTAGCCCTGAGCCTGAAACCGAAAAAGACTGGTTACTGGACATCAAGCTGTATTCACGCAGCTTCTATGCCGATCGTTTCTCGATTATTTTCAATGAGCTGGGTTTACAGCAGCAGAGTCTAAGAGAACATCTGGCCAAACGTGAAGAATTCCTTAAAGCCAAAGCCCGTCTGAGTACATTGAAACGCTATATCCAGTCTGATGCAGATGAACAGGATCTGGATATGGCCATGATTGCCGCGGTGGTTAAGGCTGACAGTGCCGAGCTGATGCATATCGTTCTGGCACTGGCAGATGAAATGGTACAGCAGAATCTGGATCTGGAAGTAAATCCAGACTCCTTTGCTGAACTGGAAAAGTTCCAACTAGTGCCAGCTTTAGTCACAGCATTACAGGCGGAAATTGGTTATCCAGCATCGGTTGAAGAATTGAATGGGGAAGTGCCATTCAAGCTCGGTACGTTCTTTATCCGTTTGATGAGCACAGGTTTCTGTGAAAGTCTGGGCGATATACCGCTATGGGCTCAAGAACTGGTGATGTCTTCTGTCAGCTCCCGTGCAACAGCCAGAGCCTTTTTGTCGCGCTGGAGAGATAGTTCTAAATACTACCCAACCTTCGATACGCTTTCCCAGAGCGTGGCCAATGCACTGCGGATCCAGGAGAAGGTCGGGGCCTTTGATCTGGAGCAGCTGCTGGATGTCATGACTTTTGAAGTGATTGAACAAAAGATCATTGTCGATCTGGCCAGCCAGATCCCTGCAGCAACCAAAGCTGAACTGGAACATTTCAGAACGATTATTTCTATCCGTCTGGATGGCTATTGGGCTTCCAAACATAAGGATGATGCGACACGCCGTAAATATCGCACTGTCTATACAGCGTTGCAGGCAGCCATTGACCTGTTCAGCCTGCGACAGCAGTTTGATGCCGGTTTCTATTTCGACTCTAGCGAAGCCTTGTATAAAGCCTACGAGCAGGAGTTGTATCGCTTTGATATGGCATATCGCCACTACAGTGCTGCTTCTCAACGCGCTCATGTCGATATCCTGAAAAAACTCGATGAAGAAGTCGAAAATTGCTATTCCTACTGGTTTATTGACCACTTGGCACGAAACTGGGGCGAGCGTGTAGAAGCTGAGCAACGCTTGAATGTTTGGAAAATGACGGATATCCCAAATCAGCAGAATTTCTATGATACCCATGTCAGACCCTTGCTGAATTCTGCAACGAAACGCCGTATTGTGGTGATCATCAGTGATGCTTTTCGCTATGAAGCTGCGGTAGAGCTGCGTGATCGTATCAATGAAAAGCGTTATTCTGAAGCGACCTTGTCTTCACAGCTGGGCGTTGTCCCAAGTTACACCACACTTGGCATGGCCTCGTTGTTGCCGCATCAGACTTTGGAGTACAAAGAGGCCGCAGGGGATGATGTTTTAGTAGATGGGCAGTCCAGCAAAGGGACTGCAGCACGATCCAAAATTCTGGCTGCCTATAATGGATTGGCGGTTACCGCTGAAACGGTAAAAGGTTGGTCGCGTGATGAAGGCCGTGAAGCACTCAAAGACCATGATTTGATTTACGTTTATCACAACGTGATTGATGCTCGGGGAGACAGTGCCTCGACAGAATCAGAAACCTTTATGGCGGTGGAACATGCCATTGAAGAACTTACCGAACTTAGCCGCAAAATCTTGATGCATTTCAATATTTCTACCCTGTTGATCACAGCCGACCATGGCTTCTTGTTCCAGCAAAGTAAACTAGAATCTGCGGATCGTTCAAGCTTGACTGAAAAACCTGCCAATACATTGAAAAGCAAAAAACGCTATGTGATTGGGCATGGTTTACCAGAGAGCAAGGAAGCATGGAAAGGCTCAACCCAAGCCACGGCAGGCACACTATCTGCGACTGATTTCTGGATTCCAAAAGGGGCGAACCGTTTCCATTTTGTAGGAGGCTCACGTTTCGTGCATGGCGGCATCATGCCTCAGGAAATCGTAGTGCCGGTACTAACGGTAAAACAGCTACGTGGTGAAAAGGCCGGACAGCGGACCAAGCGTAAAGTTGAGGTTATTTCTACCAAATCCACGCTGAAGATGGTCAATAACATCCAGAAGTTTGATTTGATGCAAACCGAAGCTGTCAGTGAGCTGGTCATGCCAGTGACCCTGTCGATTGCCATTTATGATGGGGATCTTAAAGTTTCCAGTGAAGAAACCTTGACCTTTGATAGCAGTACCGACTCTGTTGCGGAACGGGTAAAACAGGTCAGACTATCATTATCTGGCACTGATTTTGACCGTAAGAAAGATTACTTCCTGGTACTGAAGGACAAAGACCTGAATATCGAAATGCAGCGCTATAAGGTCACCATTGATCTGGCATTTACCGATGACTTCTTCTGATAACGAATTAACGATAGAGCGTAGCCTACATGGAATCTGCTAACGATAAAGAACTGGATCAGCTGCTGAATGAACACTTTGCCGGGCGGGTGGTACGCAAGGATCTGACCAAACTGATCAAAGAGGGAGCCAATGTCCCAGTCTATGTACTCGAATACCTGCTAGGGATGTACTGTGCCTCGGATGATCCAGAGATCATTGAACAGGGACTACGTAACGTAAAGACTGTGCTGGCAGAGAATTATGTCCGACCGGATGAAGCCGAGAAGGTGAAATCCCTAGTCCGCGAGCGGGGCAGTTATAAAGTCATTGATCGAGTGACCGTAAAGCTGAATGAGCGTAAAGACAAATACGAAGCCTCCTTTAGTAATCTGGGGATTAAAGATGCCGAAATCTCGGCAGGCATCGTTAAAGAGTATGAAAAATTACTGGTGGGTGGTATCTGGGTCATCGCCACACTCAGCTACTACTTTGATGAAGGGCAGACCAGTTCTCCATTTGGCGTGAGCTTACTCAAGCCGATTCAGATGCCGAATATGAATATGGAGGAGCTATTCAATGGACGAGCAGCATTAAGCACTGATCAGTGGCGCGAGAGTTTAATCCGTTCAATTGGCATGGAACCAGCTTCCTTAAAAGAGGAGGTGCAATGGCACTTGTTGGCACGCATGATTCCCTTTGTCGAAAACAACTATAACGTCTGTGAGCTAGGACCACGCGGTACCGGGAAAAGCCATATTTACAAAGAGTGTTCACCGAATAGTATTTTAGTCTCCGGTGGACAAACGACTGTCGCCAATCTGTTCTATAACATGAGTAGCCGCCGTATTGGTCTGGTTGGCTTATGGGATGTGGTAGCCTTTGATGAAGTTGCCGGTATTTCCTTTAAGGACAAAGATGGCGTACAGATCATGAAAGACTACATGGCCTCAGGATCTTTTGCCCGTGGTCGTGAACAGATGGAAGCCTCAGCTTCGATGGTTTTTGTGGGTAATATTAACCAAAGCGTGGAATCTCTGGTTAAAACCAGCCATCTCTTGGCGCCGTTCCCTGAAGCCATGATTGATTCGGCATTCTTTGATCGCTTTCATGCCTATATCCCGGGTTGGGAAATTCCAAAAATGCGTCCGGAATTCTTTACCAACCGTTATGGTCTAATCGTTGATTATCTTGCTGAATTCTTCCGGGAAATGCGTAAGCGTAGTTTTGCGGATGCCATTGAGAAGTACTTCAAGCTAGGGAATAACCTGAATCAGCGTGATGTGATCGCCGTTCGCAAGACGGTTTCTGGATTGATGAAGCTGCTCTACCCACATGGTCAATTTAACAAAGAAGATGTACGGCAATGCCTGGAATATGCACTGCAGGTGCGCCGTCGGGTCAAAGAACAGCTGAAGAAAATTGGTGGTATGGAATTCTATGATGTTCATTTCAGCTACATCGATAATGATACCTTAGAAGAACATTTTGTATCGGTAAAAGAGCAGGGTGGAGGTGGACTTATTCCCGAAGGTCCTGCTAAATCAGGTTTTCTGTATACCATCGGGCTGAGTAATAAGGGCATGCCGGGGTTATACCGCTTAGAACTTCAAGTGACCAAAGGTTCAGGAAAATTGGCGACATCCGGCTTATGGAATTCAAGCAGTGCCAAGGAGCAGGTCAAGATCGCATTTGACTACTTCAAGGCCAATGCATCCAGAATATCGGGTGGCAGTAAGGTGTTGGAACATGACTTCCACTTACATGTGGTTGAATTACAGAATACCGGGCCGCTCAGCCATCTTGCCTTACCAAGTTTAGTGGCTTTCGCTTCTGGCCTGTTAGGAAGATCGGTACAAAGTCAGATGGTGGTACTGGGTGATATGAGCTTGGGTGGCTCTGTGACACCGGTGGAAAGTATTGCCGAATGTCTTCAGGTAGCTTTTGATGCCGGTGCCAAGAAGGTTGCTTTGCCAATGAGTAGTGCGGCAGATATCCCTACGATTCCTGTGGAACTGTTTACCAAGTTCCAGACCAGCTTCTATGCAGATCCGGTAGATGCTGTGTTTAAGGGGCTAGGGGTGGATTGAATTGATTCTGTATAAATCAGTTAAAGAGAAAAGCTTTTGAAATGATTAGGAAATATGAATCACATGAAGGATTTAATAACAGCTATTTTGGTTAAACAGCCCAAACTTACTGCTAGAGAAATTGCCAAAACTCTTGGTATTGAAAAGAAAGAAGTGAATGCTTTTTTATATCAAAATCAAGATATATTTTCACAAGATGAAGCCTTTTGCTGGTCTTTAGCTATAATTCCGTCAGTTAAAAAATTAGAAAGACCAATGATGAACTCTGAACTTGAATTAAATGATATTGTTAAAAATAAACTGATTCAATTGTTGGATTATGTATCTCATCAA
>JAADDM010000098.1 GCA_013153955.1 Gammaproteobacteria bacterium
AGGTTTTGTCCGTTAAGGTTTCGGTGTATATCGGCTTAGGCAGCAATTTAGATGATCCGCTTGCCCAAATTCAAACGGCTGTGGCAACCCTGAATCAGACTGAAGAATTAAAGGTGTTGGCGTGCTCTAGTCTCTATGGCTCAAAACCACAAGGGCCGCAAGATCAGCCTGATTTTGCCAATGCTGTCTGTTTGGTTGAGACGACGCTCTCTCCCCTGAATTTACTTGCCTGCTTACAAGCCATTGAGCAGCAGCAAGGCCGTGTTAAGAAGCGTCATTGGGGTGAGCGGTTAATTGACTTGGATATCTTGCTCTATGGAGCGCAAGTTATCTCAACCGAAGTATTGACCGTTCCGCATGCTGAGATTGCAAATCGAGATTTTGTCTTGATACCGCTGGTAGAGATTGCGCCAGATCTCGTTATTCCTAACTTTGGATCCATTGGCTCACTTATTTCAAAGCTCGATGTCTCATATCTTAAACCGTTGGCTGAATCGCACGCCGTTTAATCAAAGCGTTCATCATATTCACTATGTTGCATAGACTCTTTTAGCTTACTTAGAGAGTTAATGCTCAACTTCAGATCGTAATACAGTAGGTTTTCTCATGCGTAAAACACTCTCTTTTCTTAAAAAACAGTATCAGTTGGGTCAAAAAATTACCTGCTTAACGGCCTATGATGCGACTTATGCGCACTGGGTTGCTGCGTCAGGTGTGGATATGATTTTGGTAGGAGATTCTTTGGGGATGGTGGTTCAAGGTCATCAAACCACGTTGCCGGTCTCTGTTGATGAGATGGTTTACCATACTCAAATGGTTCAACGGGGGAATCAGCAGGCTTGGTGTATTGCTGATATGCCTTTTATGTCAGATACTACGCTGGATTCAGCGTTAACGGCTGCTGCGCGTTTAATGAAAGAAGCGGGTGCCAATATGGTGAAATTAGAGGGGGGGCAGCGTATTCTAAAAACCGTGCAGGCGCTTTCAGAAATGGGGGTGCCAGTGTGTGGACATTTGGGGTTACTGCCTCAATCCGTTCAAAAGTATGGCTACAAAATCCAGAAAAATGATCCTGATTCAGCACAGATTTTACTCGATGATGCGCTGGCACTTCAGGCGCATGGTGCTGAAATGCTCGTGCTTGAGTGTGTGCCTTCAGAGCTTGCAGAAAAGGTCACTTCTACCTTGTCTATTCCCGTGATTGGCATCGGTTCGGGCCGCCAGACGAGTGGTCAAGTATTGGTTTTACACGATATGCTTGGGGTTACGATGGGTAAATCCCCGCGTTTTTCTAAGGATTTTTTGGCGGAGTCGGACTCAATCCAATCCGCATTGGCTCTGTATGTTCACCAAGTCACAACAGGTGAGTTTCCCAGTGCTTCTCATGAGGTTGGTTAGTGCAGACGTTTAAAGCGGTTTCAGAATTAAGGGCGCAGGTCTCTGTATGGAAGCGTGAAGGCTTAACCGTTGGCTTGGTACCGACTATGGGGAATTTACATGCAGGCCACCTCAGTTTGGTGAGTTTGGCCAAGACTAAGTGTGATCGTGTGGTGGTCAGTATTTTTGTCAATCCAATGCAGTTTGGCCCTAATGAGGATTATGAGCAGTACCCTCGTACGCTGGCTTCTGACTGTTCGCAGCTTGAAGCGGCCTCTGCTGATGGGGTGTTTTTGCCTGCTGTCTCTGAAATGTATCCCCATGGGTTAAATCAAACGGTCGTCTCAGTACCAGTCAGTATCACTGGCATGTTGGAGGGTGCTAAGCGTCCCGGGCATTTTGATGGTGTCTCAACCGTGGTCTGTAAACTCTTTAATATGGTTCAGCCAGACCTCACTGTATTTGGTCAAAAAGATTTTCAACAGTTGGCAGTGATTCAAAAAATGGTAAGGGATTTGGCGCTCCCCACCGGCATTATCGCTGCACCCATTGCGCGAGATGTTGATGGGTTGGCGTTAAGCTCTCGCAACCAATACTTATCGGCCTCAGAAAGGCTGATCGCACCTAAATTACAGGCAACCTTGCTGGATATTAAAGTGGCTATCCAATCGGGTAATCGTCAATTTTCATCTCTGTGTACCGTTGCCAAGAATACGTTGCTGGCAGTGGGATTTTCGCAAGTAGACTATATCGAAGTCTGTGATGCGGATAGTTTGCTGCCGGCAAATAAGCAGACAGATTCTCTGGTTATCTTAGCGGTTGCTCGCTTGGGTAAGACGCGTCTGTTGGATAATATATTGCTGTAATGCCTGAGTATGCGCCGATATTAGGCTAGCAGACTCCGTTGTGAGACGTTTTGCATTGTGTGCCTCACTTTTTAATTGATATCTAACCAATCAAAAGTATTTCATTTATGAGTTTTTCTACTTTGTTCGGCCTGTTCGCGGGCATCTCGATTGTTCTGATTGCGATGGGGCTAGGTTCTCCGCTCTCTATTTTCTTTAATCTTCCCGGGTTGATGATTGTTATTGGTGGCACGATCGCAGCCACCATGATTCGATACTCTATGAGCGATTCTTTTAGAGCCATTGGTATGTCTTTTAGAGTGATGAAGGTCAGTTCGGAAATTAAAGACCTGCATGAATTGGTTGATTTAACGGAAGATCTTTTAAGGCTAAGCCGCAGTAAAGGCCTTTTGGCGATGGATAACTATGAAATTAATCATGCATTCTATGCGAATGGTGTTCGCATGTTGGTGGATGGTTACTCTTTAGATTTGGTTAAGCAGGCGTTGAAAGAGAAGAATAAACTCTTGGTTGAAAAGGCGGAGATTAGCTCGGGAGTTTTTCGTGCCGTAGGGGAGGCTGCGCCGGCTTTTGGTATGATTGGTACATTGGTTGGCTTGATTCAAATGTTAGCCGATTTAAGTGATCCTGCAGCCATTGGTCCTGCGATGGCTGTGGCCATGCTAACCACCTTATATGGGGCCATGATTGCTAATCTATTTGCTTTACCAATGGCGGACAAAATTGAGTCATGGGCGCAAGGGGAGTCGTATCGCCAGATGTTGATTTTGGAAGCAATCGAGAGTATTGGGCAAGGCCATAACCCTGCGGTGATGCGTGATTTGTTGGCACCTTACTTACAAGGGGTAAAAAAGGCAGGAATAGATGGCTAAAAAAGCTAAAAATTGTCCAGCTTGGTTGGCAACCTTCGCAGACTTGATGTCTCTATTAATGGCAATTTTTGTGCTGCTCTACTCGATGTCAACCATTGAAGAGCCTAAGTATGTTGAGGTGGTTAAGTCCTTATCTGAATCTCTGGGGGGGAGTGATGCCATCACCAAAGAGCAGGTGGCTTATTTTGCTGCAGTGGCGGAGTCAATCGAAGCAGAAAAGGCGAAGGATGCGCCGCCGATTGAAGTCGTTTCTCAAATAGAAGAGTTAAAGCCGCTGTATGAAAGTTTGGTTGAGACATTTGCTCAAAGTGATGGCACATCTGATATTCAAATTGAGTACGATCCTGAAGCTGATCAAATTAAGGTTATCTTTCCTGAACAGATTGCTTTTGATCCCGGTCGTGCACAGTTAAAGCCGAGATTTGCCGCTATTTTAAGTGACTCTTATGATCTTTCAAATGAATCGGTTTCTTTGAAGGTTATCGGGCATACTGACAAACGCCCTGTAACAGGGGGGCGGTTTCACTCTAACTGGGAGCTGTCGAGCGCAAGAGCATCTAGCGTGGTTGAGTTCCTAGTGCGGAACGGTCGGGTTAGGGCGGAGCAGGCTCAGGCAATCGGGGTTGCAGATACGCAGCCTATTTCGAAGGGGGAGAGTTATTTAGATTTTGCAAAAAATCGGCGTGTTGAGGTGCTTATCTCGACGGATAAACGTTTTTAAGTCCCCCAATAAACCATATCCCTCATTATTTTTTAGGATTCGGTAGGGGGCTTAGCAATCTATTTTAGCTGGCTTGCTGCATCTGTACCGGGATGGTGTTACGGGTATGGGTAATTTTATTGTCCGCATCAAAGTAGACTAGCTTCGGCTTAAACGCATCTGCTTCTGCTTCACTCATTGCTGCAAAGGTAGCAATAATCAACAGGTCTTGTGGGTTGGCTTTATGTGCCGCTGCACCATTGACTGAAATAATACCGCTGTTATCTTCTGCACGAATCGCATAGGTCGTAAAGCGTTCACCATTGGTGATGTTATAAATCTGAATTTGTTCGTATTCACGAATGCCAGCAACATCTAAAAGGTGACCGTCAATCGCACAAGAGCCTTCATAGTCTAGCTCTGCGTGAGTCGCGGTAACACGGTGTAGTTTTGATTTTAATAACGTTACTTGCATAATCTTCTCTTGGATTCGATCTTCTTTGCGCTGCCCTTATTGAGCTTCATTAGGTACGCTTCATCAGGTGTGCCGTCGATATCTAGGCGCTCTACTGAGTATAAATATAATAAATAACTAATGGCAAAATTCTAACTTAGCTCGGTATTATACTGGTATTTTCTGAAATATCTAATTTGTCATGCGGGTAAGGAGGAACTTTATACCTTGCTTGGTTATTGGCCTGATAATAGAGGGTGTTAGGGTGGGATTAAAAGTAGGTATTTCGCTTTTAATATTAAAACAAGCAGGCCTGGTTGTTTTAAATGTGCCCTATTTTAGGCAATAAAAAACCCGCATAAAGCGGGTTTTAATGGTCTGATTAACTCGATAGAGACTATCCTGTATTACGCATACCTGCCGCAATGGCATTGATGCTGTTAAGCAGCTCTGGTAACCAAATCTCTTTCTCTTCATCTGATACTTTGTCAGATTTGTAGCGTCTTAACAGTGCGATTTGAATGTTATTCAATGGTACTAGGTAAGGGTTACGACGAGAGAGTGATAGTGCAATATTAGGCGTGTCAGCCATTAAAGTCTCGTTACCACTGATTTCTAAAATGTTACTAACCGAGCGTCTGTATTCATCCGCAATTTGCGTGTATACATTTTGAGCAACCGTTTGATCTTGACCTAATAGGCTGTATTGAGCACCGATATCTAAATCAGTCTTAAATAGCGCCATCTGAATGTTGCTAATAAGCGATCTAAAGAATGGCCAGTTTTCATACATCTCTTTCAGCTCTGCATCGCCATGCTGCTTAACCCAGTTATCAAGCGCGTAGCCGGTTCCTTGCCAAGCAGGGAAGGTCAGGCGTGCCTGTGCCCAACCGAATATCCAAGGAATCGCACGGATTGAGGACTTTGATAGGTTACCTTTCTTACGGTGAGAAGGACGTGAACCGATGTTCAGTAGTCCAATCTCCGTCACAGGCGTTGCTTCGTAGAAGAAGTTAAAGAAGCCTTCGGTATGGTCCGTTAACTCGCGGAAGCAGTGCTCACCATCTTTAGCCAAAGTGTGCATGGTTTCAAGGTGTGCAGGGTTGTCTTTTACATGATTTTGTACAACGCCAGTACTTGCCTTCATTAGGCCTGTTACCCCTAGAGATAGCTCATACATCGCTGTCTCAGAGTTGCTGTACTTATAAGAAAGGACTTCACCTTGCTCTGTAAACTTGATTGAACCACGAACAGTACCCGTTGGCTGTGACAAGATAGCAAAGTGAGTTGGTCCTCCACCACGGCCAACTGTTCCACCACGACCGTGGAATAGACGACACTCAACTCCGTGTGCATCGGCCAGTTCCATAATCTGTTGCTGTGCCTGATATAGGCCCCAAGCTGAAGATAGGTTACCGCCATCTTTGGCAGAGTCAGAGTAACCCAGCATGATTTCTTGCTGGTTACCTGCTGATTCAAGTAGGGCTTTGTAAGTTGCGTTTTCAAACAGGGCTTGCGTAACAGGAACGATGTGTTCTAAATCTTCAATCGTTTCAAATAACGGTGCAATCTGAATGTCGCAATAGGGCTTGCCTGCATTGTAGCCTGCTAGACCAGCTTGGTGTGCTAAGAATAGCACTTCCATAATGTGACTTGCTTCGTGTGTCATTGAGATGACGTAGTTATTAAAGGCCTTCTCACTGATCTCTTTACGCATCTCGCGCACAACGTTAAAGACTGCAAGTACTTCTTTTGTCATGTCTTCTAAATCAAGGTGCTGGATGTCGATGATTGTGGCTGAAGCGACGTGTTGTGCGAGCAAATCCAGCTTCTCTTTCTCGCTAAGGCTGTTGTAGTCAACGCCCAGGTGAGAGAGTAGGTCAGCAACGGCATCACTGTGTACATT
>JAADDM010000062.1 GCA_013153955.1 Gammaproteobacteria bacterium
CTATCTAGTGATCTCTTTCGAAGATTAATTATTCTTAACTTTTACGGGTGTTTTTTAAATTTCACTGTGTATTTGGCTGTTCTTTTTAAGGGTTTAAGGTATTATTCATATATTCATTATTTATAACGTTAGGAACTTAATATGTCGATTAAAACAATTAAACAAATATTAGTAGTTGGTTTTTTAGGGTTTACGCTGGTTGGGTGTAGTTCAACACCAAAGACTGACGAAGCTGATACAGGTAAACAAGAAGCAACAGATCAAGTAAACTCTGACATTGCTGCTGAAAGATTAGCGGCTGCTGAAGCCCTTGCTGCAAAGCAGGCTGAGTTGTTAGCAAGTCTTAAGGGAAAGGTTGTTCACTTTGATTTTGATAGCTCTGATGTTAAATCAAGTGATTATGCTGTTATTAAGGCAAATGCCGATTACTTGACAGGCGACTCAAGCCTTAATGTAACGGTTAAAGGTCATGGTGATGAGCGTGGAAGCCGTGAATATAACCTAGCACTAGGTGAACGTCGTGCAAATGCAGTTAAGAATGCCTTGGTTTCAGAAGGTGTTAGCCCAAGCAGAATTACTGTCATTAGCTTTGGTGAAGATGCTCCCGTTGATGAAGCGCATACAGAAGCTGCATGGACAAAAAACCGTCGCGCAGAGTTTTCATACTAAAATCACACGCTTTTTTATGAGTGTGTTGTAAGTAAAGCCCTTCTACCCATGGTTGGTAGAGGGGCTTTTTTTGTTGTTAGATAAGCATAAAGTTGAGTGTATATGAGTAACCAAGCCCCTGTTGTTAATTATTTAAAAGACTATCAAGCCCCTGAGTTTGAGATAGAACAGGTAGACCTGACCTTTGATTTACAGCCGTCGCAGACGATTGTTACTAGTTGTATGCTGATGAAGGGTCTGGTTTCTGCCGATACACTTATTCTTGTTGGCGAGCAGCTAAAATTAATCGCTGTAAAGATAGCGGGCGAATCAGTTTTAGAGGCATGTACGCAAACGGATGAATTACTTAAAATACCTGTCCCACAGGGGGGCTTTGAACTTGTCATCGTGACCGAAATTGCACCTGAAAAAAATACGGCCTTGGAAGGTTTATACCGTACCAGTGGCAACTACTGCACGCAGTGTGAAGCGGAAGGCTTTAGAAAAATAACCTATTTTTTAGATCGTCCTGATGTCTTGACGCTGTTTACCACTAAAATTATTGCAGATAAAGTGGATAATTCAGTCTTACTCTCTAACGGTAATTTAATTGAATCGGGTGACTTAGACAACGGCCGGCACTATGCGGTTTGGCAAGATCCCTTTAAGAAGCCCTGTTACCTCTTTGCGCTGGTTGCAGGTAACCTTGAATGTATTCAGGATACGTTTACAACAGCAGACAATAGAGAGATTGATTTACGAATTTACGTTGAAGCTCAAAATATAGACAAGTGTGACCATGCCATGATCTCCCTGAAGAAATCAATGGCCTGGGATGAATCCCGATTTGGTCTTATCTATGATCTTGATATCTATATGATTGTCGCAGTGGATGATTTCAATATGGGGGCGATGGAGAACAAGGGTTTGAATGTATTTAACTCAAAGTTTGTCCTTGCTAAACCAGAGACGGCAACCGATGTAGATTATGAAGGCATTGAAGCCGTTATTGGGCATGAGTATTTCCATAACTGGACAGGGAACAGAGTCACATGCCGAGATTGGTTTCAGTTAACCCTTAAAGAGGGGTTAACCGTTTTTAGAGACCAAGAGTTTACAGCGGATATGCTCTCTCCAGCGGTGAAACGTATTGAGGATGTGAAGCGTCTAAGAAGCAATCAGTTCCCTGAAGACGCAGGGCCTATGTCTCACCCAATTCAACCTCAGTCCTATATTGAGATGAACAATTTTTATACCATGACAGTCTATGAAAAGGGCGCTGAAGTGGTGCGAATGTATCACACTCTGCTAGGAGAGTCGGGCTTTAGAAAAGGCATGGACCTCTATTTTGAACGATACGATGGTCAGGCTGTAACGGTTGAGGATTTTAGAAGCTCAATGGCCGATGCAAATGGCGTAGATTTATCTCAGATGCACGAGTGGTATGTTCAGGCAGGTACGCCTAATCTAAGCGTCGTGGGTGAGTATGATGCGGATGCACAGACGTATACCCTCATTTGTAAGCAATCTGTCCCTATGGGCGAGTCAGAAGAGGCTTTGTGTATTCCTATTGGGTTTGATTTATTAAGCGAGGCTGGCAAGCCTATTAAGCTTGTGCCTGATGCGGAGAGTGCATCTTCTACTCAGTGTTCTGAGTTAGGCACGCTGTTAAAGTTGACTGAACGTGAGCAGTCATTCTGTTTCACAGGCGTGACCGAAGCGCCAATTCCCTCTATTTTAAGAGGCTTCTCGGCGCCGGTAACACTTGACTATGACTACTCTGAAAAAGAGTTAAGCATCTTGGCGCAGTTTGATACAGATACTTTTTCACGCTGGGAAGCGTTCCAAACGTTGGCAATGAACGAGATTAAGCGTAATGTATTTCAGTTTGAATCAGGCTTGGAACTGTCTGTGTCGGATGCTTTATGCAGTGCATTTATTAAAATTCTAACCGATAAACACGCAGATTCAGCTCTGATTTCACTGACCATTACGCTGCCTGATTTGACCTATGTAGGTGAACAGTTTGAGGTGATTAATGCTGATGCGATTTATGAAGTGCATCGCTGGTTGCGCAGCGCCTTAGCGACTCGTTTCCAGGGTGAGCTTGAAGAGATTTACCATAAGCTGATCGCACTCGAAGCGAAACAGGGTGGTGTTTATCAGTATGCTAAAGAAGCCATTGCTACGCGTAAGCTTAAGAGTGCTTGTTTACGTTATTTGATGTGTCTTCCAAGTCACTTTGAGCTGGGTAAACAGCAATATTTTGAGAGTCAAAATATGACCGATGCACTGGCCGCACTTGAGGCGATTTCACATATTGATCACCCGGAAAGAACACTTTGTTTATCGCACTTTTATGATAAGTGGCACACGGATAGCTTAGTCTTAGATAAATGGTTTACGCTGCAAGCAGCCTCTCATCATGAGCATGCACTAGAGCATGTAAAAGCCTTGGTTAAACATGCTGATTTTGTCTATAGCAATCCTAACCGAGTCAGAAGTGTATTAGGTGTATTCGGTCGCTTGAATTTATTAGGATTCCATCGTCAGGATGGCGCGGGCTATGATTTTTTGAGAGAGCAGGTGCTTAAGATAGATAAAATTAACCCTCAAGTGGCAGCCCGAATTGTTGCACCTTTTACACATTGGCAACGCTATGATGAGGCCAGAGCCCTAAAGATGAAGGCAGCCTTGTCGGTTATTTTAGAAGAGAAAGGTCTCTCTAAAGATCTGTTTGAAATTGCATCTAAGTCTTTAAAGACATAACAATACTAAAAGGGTTATACATGCTAAGAGCAGGCTGGTTGGTGTTTATACTGCTAAATAGCTTGCCTACGGCAAGCCTTGCCGAGGAGTGGGATGGTTTGCTTAATATCCAGCCCTCTCAGGTGGTTGAGATTAAAGCTAATAATCGGCTAGGTAAGCGCCATTCTTATGTTGGAACGGGTAGTCGAATTGAGCAATTCAATCACCGCATAGATCAAGAGGTAATGATTCTACGTGCTGAATTAGCACAGGAGAATGGAGAGTATCATCAAGTCAAAAATTATGTGGTTGCATTAAGTAACCAATCTCTATTCAGTGGGTTTTCAGCGCGTTTAAAGGCTTTAAAGCGCTATCTCGTTATACATAAATACAAATCTTATCAATCCAGTTCTAATTCCTCTTCTCTAACGGCTCTGAACTTTAAAGTGAATGATCCCAGCTCAGTTGTTGCCATTATCCTTCCCTTAACTGGACCTTATGAAAAAGTAGGTAATCAACTGCTTGACAGTTTAACTCAACAGCTTGAAGCAAAAGGGTTTAAAGGCGCTTTGGCAGTATTTGATAGCCATCTCTACAGCAGTATGTTTGAGTTGTGGGAGGTTGTAAAATACTATGAACCTGACTTTATTTTTGGTCCATTAACCAAATCATCTGTTCAGGTGTGGCATAGCTTAAATACCGGTGTTTCAACACTTTATTTCAACGCTATAGATATGCTGTACGGGTATGAACGGAGCCTCTCTCCCAATAAGCAACAGGGACTTGCTCAGGTTTTTTCAGTGCTGAATGCCAAGCGCTATTTAGAGGTTATGGTACTAACTGATCAGAGCGAAGGCGCAAAAAAACTGGAGTCCCAATTTTACCAAACCTTATTGTCAGAAGGGTCTGTGCGCACTTATTCTGCAGTGGAAATAGAGGCCGTGGTGAGTGGTGATATAGAGAATTTATTGAATGTATCAGCCTCAAAATCACGTAGATATTGGCTGCAGAGCGTGATTGGCGAACAGGTTAGTTTTCAGCCTAGAGCGCGTACTGATATTGAGGTGATAGTCTCATTCTTACCCGAGTCAAAAGGCATGCAGGTGACCCCTATTCTTAAATTTCATGGTTTAGATCACATTGCCCACATTTGGTATCCAACCAAGTCACCGAGCCATTTTTTTTCAAAAGAAGATGCAAGTATCTGGCAAAGTACCTATGTCATTATGCCTGACTACATCCCTGTCCGAACTGCGCAACTCAAGAAAGAGACCGAAGAATCAAAAAAAAGTGGCCTGTTTTATGCTTTAGGACAGGTAGCGGTTGATATCGCCAACAATTCGCTCATATCAGGTGGGTCTAATCTCTCTATTGAAACTCAATATGGGCGGTTGGTCTCCAATGATGCTGGACAATTCTATTTATTACCTTCAATTTTTTGGGTAGATAAAGGCCTTTTTAAAAAATTAAAAGAGGTCGCAGATGAAGGGTAGCGGGTTGCTTTTAGAAAGTTTATCAGAGATGGAAAATGCTCTTTTTGGTCAGTTAAGCACAATAATTAAGGATGCAGAGTGTGGCAACCACAGACGATACATTTGATCCGAACGATTTAGACAGTATTGATGCTTTATTGGATGAAGCTGAACTGGATGCAGCGTTGGAAGATCCTGCATTGCCAGATGAGAGTGATCTTTCAGGGAGTGCTTTGGATGACCTGTTAGATGAGGCTGAACTGGATTCTGAGACGGATGATTTATTAGATTCACTTGATGATATGCCAGAAGTGAAGGCTGACGTTGAAACAGAAGTGGTGGCTGTTTCAACACCAGAGATTTCTAAGGCTCCAGAACCTGCTAAAGCCGCTATTTCAGAGAGTGATGCGGACGATTTTTTAGCAAAAAGAGCTGCGGCTCGATCTAATCAAAATACACAAATGACGGCGGACGAGATGGGTTCTATTAAAAAGTTAATTATTATTTTTGGTTCAATCTTAATTGTACTGGTACTCACGGCGATTGGGATGGGCGTTTGGAGCGCACTTGCGGCTTCTTCAGCCGGTATGGATGAAGAGACGCTAACGCTTATCGAAAGTATCAAAGTGAGTAGTGAGCATAATGGATCTGAGCTGGCCTCCTCAGCAAAAACAGTTAAGTCCGTTGAAAAGAAGCTGGATGCCTTAAACTTTCAACTTGAGCAGTTAGCGACCGATTTAGCGGATGCTTCAACTGCGGGTCGTAAAGAGACGCTGATAGACCCACTTGGGCTAGGTGGGCACTCTGCGCCAATGGCACATGATAAACCTTCTACTGCGCATGGCCAAGCACATGATACACTCGGTAATACACATGCTCCAGCAGTTAAGCCGGTGCACTCTGCTCCGGTCTCACAAGTTTCAAGCACTGTTGTTGGTAGTGATCCTGCGGTCTTAAAAAAGGTGAGCTCGATTAATAGCAAGATGATTAAAGCGCAACGTCGTATTGATGAAGTGAATAGACGTGTTAAAAATATTCAAACGCAGTATCAGTTACTGCTTCAAAGCATGAAGATAATTGAGAAACAAGCACTTATGGCTCAAGTTGAACAGGCCAAGAAATCCGAAAAATCCAAGCAAAGTAAAGCGGTTTTAGAGACTAATCGCTATCAGTATAGCGCACCCGATGGTGTATTTTATGATCAATCTGTTGGTGACTCTTATCCATAAAGAGAGGGGCTGTATAGATGTTAAGAAAAGTGGTATTAATCTTATGCTCAGGTGTCATTTT
>JAADDM010000120.1 GCA_013153955.1 Gammaproteobacteria bacterium
GCGACCCCAAACTATTATGTATTTTATTTAGCCATTGAAACAGGCTGACCTGAGCATTTCAACAGAGCGCCTATTAAACTAAGCGATATGCTTATCTCTGGCGCGCTTTGCATCATCAAATAGCTTATAAAGCGCATCCCCCTCTTGGTTTTTGACCAGAGTGGTCAGCGCGGCAATATTGTTTTGGTAATGCTCTAGCCATTTGACCAAGGCAGTTGAGTTAGTCAGTGCAATGTCACGCCATATGGTTGCATCACTAGAGGCGATTCGTGTAAAGTCACGAAAGCCGCCAGCCGTATAGGGAAATACATTCCCCAACGCTTCATGCTCATCAAGCATATTCACCAGTGAAAATGCCAGCAGGTGCGGGAGATGGCTTGTTGCTGCAAAAATTTCGTCGTGTTGTTGCGCAGCCATGATCTCCACCTTTGCGCCCAGTGCTTGCCAAAGCGCTTTCACAACGGAAATGGCCTCTGCATCTGTATTGGCAACCGGGGTTAAGATAACACGGTGATCTCTGTATAAGGTCGAATCAGCTGCTGTGACACCACTCTTCTCCTTGCCTGCAATCGGGTGACCCGGTACAAAATTGGCAGGAATTTCCCCAAAAACAGATTCAACGGATTCAATTACGCTGCCTTTAGCACTGCCAGCATCGGTAATGATTGTTTTTGGATTCAGGTAAGGCTTCATCTGCTCAAGTACAGTGCCCATCACACCTAATGGCACAGCCAGTAATATTAAATCAGCGTCCTTAACAGCGGTCTCAATATGCGTGCTAACCTGATCAACCACACCCAGTTCAATAGCTTTAGCGAGGTTCTGTTCATTTTGACCAAAGCCCATTATATGATTGACCAGACCTGCCTCTTTAAGTCCTTTTGCAAAGGACCCTCCGATTAGGCCAACGCCGATAATCGTAATTTTATTTAAGGGGGTCATGTTATGTCCTGTAATATGGATTTAAGGGCATCAATAAAATGTTGATTTTCAACCTGTGTACCAATGGATACTCGTAAAAAATCTGTTAAACCGTAGTTAGCAACAGGACGAACAATGACCCCTTCATGCAACAGTCGTTCATTGATCTCTAACGCTTTCTCGCCTAAATTAATGCAGACAAAATTACCGACAGAAGGAATGTGCTCTATATTTAATTGTGACAATGCTTCCAATATTTGACGCATTCCCTGCTGGTTTAATGTAATGACTTTTTCGACAAATCCGGTATCTTTTAAGGCCGCTTCAGCCGCCGCCAAAGCAAGGGCATTAACATTAAAGGGTGCGCGTACTTGGTTGATATACTGAATTATTTCAGTACACCCAACTAAATACCCCACTCGCAAAGAAGCCAGCCCATGGGCTTTAGAGAAGGTTCTCGAAACCAGTAGATTAGGATATATTGTTAGGTAATCAATGCCGTTAGGATAGTCACTCTCAGTCTGCTGAGCTTGCGCATACTCCACATAAGCTTCATCTAAAACGACAACCACTTCACGTGGTACTTGAGACAAAAAGGTCTCAAGTGCGGTACGATTAAAAAGCGTACCGGTCGGATTATTGGGGTTTGCCAAATAGACGATTTTAGTTTTAGAGGTGATGGCCGCCAACATCGCGGGTAGATCATGACCGTATTGAACAGCTGGTATTTCAACCCCAGTTGCCCCCACAATTTGTGCCGAGATAGGATAGACCGCAAATCCATATTGTGAGTAGATAATCTCATCAGCAGAGCCTGCAAAGACTCGCGCAACCAACTCAAGTAGTTCATTTGAACCGTTACCGATAGCAAGCTGTTCGACTGAAACGTCTAAACACTTGGCTAAGGTCGATTTAAGCGCATAAGCACCGCCATCAGGGTAGCGTGCAATCTCTGTTAGTGCATTCTGAATCGCCTCGATGGCCTTTGGGCTTGCGCCTAAAGGATTCTCATTCGAAGCCAGTTTAGAAATATAGGTTAATCCAAGCTCTCTTTGAAGCTCACTGACGGGCTTGCCGGGCACATAGGGATTAATTCCTAATATTTGAGGCTGTACTACATCGCAAAAGGTGCGGTTGTTATCTGTCATAAAAAATCAACTGTTTCTCTATTCGCTTGATTGGTTTTAGGGGCCTTTGTTAAGGCCGTTTTTTTGTGTGACGTGACGCTCAGCTTGTTATAACGGCGAAATAGGAAATGAACCCAACAGCTTAAAGTAAGCCACTTTTGAGTGCAGAGCTTCAAGCGCCGCTTTTAAGGCATCATCTTCTTGGTGGCCTAATACATCAATAAAGAACTGATAATCCCATGTTTTATCCGGTGAAGGGCGAGAGATAATGCGCGTCATATTAATATCGCGCTCATTAAAGCAAGATAAGACCTCTAACAGTGCACCAGACTTATTGGAAATTGAGACAATCATCGCCGTTTTATCTTCCCCGCTTGACTGAGTTGCTTCTCGACCCAGCACCCAAAATTTTGTGGTATTGTCTGCTTGATCCTCAATATGCGTTTCGAGTACATTCAACTGATAAAGCTGTGCGGCCTGCTCTGATGCGATGGCCGCGATACTCATATCCGATTTCGCCATTTTAGCCGCCAAGGCATTTGAATCTACGGGAACAAGCTCAACCCAAGGCAAGTTGTTTTTAAGCCACGCTTCACACTGACCAAGTGCTTGAGGGTGTGCGGCGACTTTTTTAATCGTCTCAACCGACTCTGACTTGGAGAGTAAGCAGTGATGAATCTCCAGAGCGACTTCCCCTGATACTTTTAAAGAGGTATTAATCAAGGCATTTTGAGTGGCTTTGACAATGCCTTCCGATGAGTTTTCAACCGGCACAATACCGTAACTGGCCTGCCCTTTTTCAACCGCTTCAAATACCGCTTCAATGGTTGATACGGCGACAGGGTGCGCGGAAGAGCCGAACTGTTTAATAACACTGGCGTGGGAGTAACTCCCCTCTGGCCCTAAATAAGCCACGGTGGTTGGCTGCTCTAATGCAAGACAGGCAGACATAATCTCTCTAAAGAGTTTTGCCATTTCATTATCGGGTAATAAGCTCGTATTACGTGCTTTAACCGCTCTTAAGACTTGTGCTTCTCGTTCAGGGCGGTAAAAAACGGCTTCAACTTTCCCGCCTTGGGTCTTAATATCAGCCACTTTTTGAGCACAGGCTGCACGTTGACCAATCAAGGATTGAATCTGCTCATCAATGTGATCAATCTGATCTCTAATCTCAGTCAGTTGAATCTGTTCAGTTGTCATTAAATAGCCTATTGGTTAAATTGAAAGCAGCCGTTATGCGTGCTTATTTGCAAATACTGTCATAAAGTCAATTAGGGCATCCACACCCGCTTCTGGCATGGCATTATAGATACTTGCACGCATACCGCCAAAGGCTTTATGACCTTTTAGACTCAGCAGGCCTGCGGCTTTAGCAGCCTCAAGAAAGTCAGCCTCAAGTGTTTCATCATTCAAGTAGAACGTCACATTCATCCATGAGCGCTCAGAGGCTTTAAGAGTATTCTTATAAAAGCTGGAAGCGTCTAAGTAGTCATAAAGTTTAGCGGCTTTGCGAGCATTAATCTCTGCGATGGCTTTAACCCCACCCTGAGTTTTAAGCCAATCAAACACCAGACCAGCTAAATACCATGCGTAGGTTGCAGGGGTATTAAACATGGATTCATTATTGGCATAGGTCTGCCAATCGAGCAGTGAAGGGGTCATCGGCTGTGCATGACCAATCATATCTTCACGGATAATCATTATAGATAGGCCTGCTGGTCCGATATTTTTCTGAGCACCCGCATAAATAACAGCATAGCGACTGACATCAATCTCACGACACATGATATTTGAAGACATATCGGCAATGACAGGTTTACCCTGTGAAAAGATATGCTCAAGATGTTCATTTTGAAATTCTAGTCCCGTAATGGTCTCATTTGAGCAGAGATGAATATACTTAGCATCATCACTAAAGTTCCAACTGTCTATCGGAGGAATTTCAGTTGGGTTCGCTTCTTGGCCGCCAGCAACGATATTAACATTGGCATAGCGTTTCGCTTCTTTAATCGCTTTAGTAGACCAAATCCCCGTATCAAAATAATCAATCGTGTCCTCTGGCGAGGCTAGATTAAGCGGAATCGCTGAAAACTGCATGGAAGCACCGCCATGTAAAAACAGTACCTTGTAGTTATCAGGAATTGCCATGACTTCGCGTAAATCGGCTTCGGTTTGGCGGGCGACAGACATGTACTCTTTACTGCGATGACTCATCTCCATCACAGACATCCCGGTGTTATTCCAATCTAAAAATTCATGCTCAGCTCTGCGCATAACAGCTTCAGGCAGCATTGCTGGACCTGCACTAAAATTAAATGCTCTAGACATTTTGTATCCTTTATATCGGCTATCACAAGGAGTCGCGACAGGTTTAACCATATCGTCGGACTCCATCTTGTTTAGCCTAAATCAGAAAAGGTTCAACGCATTTGCATTGAACCTTTTAATGACTCATTTCTGTTCGTTAGTTACTCTGAATCAGTCGTTGGCTTAATCTCTTCAGCGACAGTAGATTCCGTAATCGTTTCAGTTGATGTTGCCTCTAGTTCAGCATCCTCCAAAAGTACATCTTCTTCAATATCGACGACTGCAAGCCCAACGACCAGCTCCCCCTTGCCGACGTTAATTAACTTAACGCCTTGTGTGTTTCGGCCTACAACAGAGACTTCTGACACTCGGGTTCTGACCAGGGTTGCCTTATTGGTGATTAAAACAACTTCCTGCTCAGGTACGACGGAAACGGCTGCCACAACCGCACCATTACGATCAGAGGTTTTTATTGAGATAACCCCTTGCCCACCACGGTTAATGGTTGAGTAATCATCGGCTGGCGTACACTTACCAAAGCCATGCTCAGTCGCGGTTAGAATCAAGGTATCTTCTTTAGCGACCTGCATACTGATGACTTTAACGCCTTCAGCCAGCTTCATTCCGCGAACACCACGTGCCGTACGCCCCATCACACGAACATCGGACTCTTTAAAGCGAATCGCTTTACCAATGTCACTGAAAAGCATAATTTCCTGTTCACCATCGGTTAGTGCTGTGCCGACTAACTCATCGTCCCCTAACAGATCAACGGCAATAATTCCGTTAGCTCTAGGGCGTGAAAAGTCTTTAAGCGCAACACGCTTCACAATCGAATTACGCGTAGCCATAAAGACAATGCGGTCATCAAAGTCGCCTACAGGTAGCACAGAGGTAATATGTTCACCCTCTTCTACCGGTAGAATATTTACGATTGGCTTGCCTCGGCTACCACGACTGGCAAGCGGTAACTGCCATGTCTTCTGCCAATAAAGCTTTCCTTTGTTTGAGAAGCAGAGCAGCATATCATGCGTACTAGCAACAAACAGTTGACCCACCTCGTCCTCTTCCTTCATTGCCGTGGCTGATTTACCACGTCCGCCTCGTTTCTGAGCACGATAATCACTTAGTGGCTGTGTTTTGATATAGCCATCTTGAGATAACGTCACAATACGGTCTTCAACCGCAATGAGGTCTTCGGCATCTAAATCTTGGTAGCTGTAATCAATCTCTGTACGTCTGCTATCACCAAAGTTTTCAACCACCTCATGCAGCTCTTCACGCACCACTTCAGTTAAACGGTCAGGGTTTCTTAAAATCTCAAGAAACTCTGCAATCTTTTCAATCAAGGCACGGTACTCATCCATGATTTTATCTTGCTCTAACCCGGTTAAACGGTGTAAACGCATCTCAAGAATGGACTGAGCTTGCACAGGTGATAACTTATAAATATCCCCCTCCGCACCAAAGCCTTCAGGAAGGTCTTCTGGACGTACATCTTTAAGTTCAACACGCTCAAGCAGCTCTACCACCTTGCCTATCGGCCAATCTCGCTCAAGCATACGCTCTTTGGCAACCGCAGGACTCGGCGAAGCTTTAATGAGTTCAATCATCTCGTCGATGTTGTTCAGCGCGACAGCAAGCCCTTCTAATGTATGGGCCTTTTCACGAGCTTTGCGTAGTTCGAAAATGGTACGGCGTGTCACCACTTCTCTACGGTGCTTCACAAAGGCGCTGATAATTTCTTTTAGATTTAACAGTTTTGGCTG
>JAADDM010000307.1 GCA_013153955.1 Gammaproteobacteria bacterium
TATTGGCCTGCGTTTGAAGTCAGATAATGATCTTTCCTGTGTTTTAAAAGTGTCGATAGGCACTCAGAGTATTTTAATAACAGGGGATTTAGGCCAAAAAGGTGAGCGGCTACTGATTGATAGATTTAACGATAATGTATCAAATCGCATACAAGCGGATTTATTAATTGCTGGGCATCATGGTAGCCAGTCTTCAACCAGCCAGGCTTGGCTAACTGCGGTCAATCCTTCCAAAGTGATTTTTAGTGCAGGGTACCTTAATCGTTATCATTTTCCTTCAAAAAAGGTGATTAAAAGGCTAGATAAACAGGCTCAATCGCAAGCTTATCTATCGAATACAGCCCCGTACAAAGCACCCATACAGTGGTGGAACACTGCCTGCTCTGGTCAACTGACATTTTCAGTAAGCCGACAGCAGGTTAAATTGACGGATGAAGCGCGCAAAAGTCAGCGTAAATGGTATCATCATCTCTGTTTACCCTCTCAGAAAGGACACCTATTTCAATGAGCTGGCCCCGTTTTTGGACAGAGACCACTTGGCAAACGTTGGCGCTGATGCCTCTTTCAAAGCTCGTCTGTTGGGAGGCTTCGCGCCGTCTCAAGCATTTTGAAGCGTCTCAGCCCGCTCAGCAAACGCCTGCAAAAGTCGTAGTGGTGGGTAATGTAGTGGTGGGGGGCAGCGGTAAAACGCCTTTTATTGTCTGGTTAGCGACTCACTTGATGGAAGAGGGGATTCACGTCGGAATTATCAGCCGTGGGTACGGTGGACAGTCTAAAACATGGCCTATGCAGGTAACGGCAGAGAGTGATCCAAAAGTAGTGGGCGATGAACCGGTTTTATTGGCCAAACAGCTACACTGCCCCATCGCGGTTTCACCCAAACGCAGTGAGGCAATTGCGCTATTAACTCAAATTCAAAAACAGGCAGGCCTAGCAGATTTGGAGGTCATTATCAGTGATGATGGGTTACAGCATTATGCAATGTCACGTGATATTGAAATTGTGTTGATTGATGCACAGCGCCAATTTGGTAATGAATACTGCATGCCAGCAGGTCCGTTAAGAGAGCCTGTTGAACGCATTAATACAGTAGATTTTTGCATTTGGAATGGCTTGGCACAACACGACCGATTTACGCCGCCGAAAGGCCTTAAGGCGATGCGCCAAGATATTCACTTTAGAATGAATTTACAGCCGCTCTGTTTTAGACAAGTAGGTGACGCCACAATCCGGTTGTCTGTTGATGACTTTATCGCCCAATATGGGGGCGGTACTGGTGAAGGTATGGTGAATGCGATGGCAGGGATTGGTAATCCAACTCGTTTCTTTGAGAGCCTTGTAAAAATGGGCTTTAAAGTAACTGAAACCGCCTTTTCAGATCACTACGCTTACCAATTAAGCGATTTTGAAGGTTTTGCAGATGAAAAACCGTTGCTCATGACAGAGAAAGATGCGGTAAAATGTAGCGAAATGGCTTTAATCCATCAAAAAACAAACTGGTGGTATTTAGAAGTTGCCCCTATTTGCGATGAACCACTGTTCAGTCAGCTATTCGCACGGTTAAATATTAAAACAATGTTAAAAACAACATCTTAAAAGAGAAAGAAATGGATCCTAAGTTATTAGATATATTGGTTTGCCCAGTGAGTAAAACAAAGCTGATTTTTGATAAAGACCGTCAGGAGTTGATTTCAACGGCAGCAAATTTAGGCTTTCCGGTTAGAGATGGTATTCCTATTTTACTTGAGACAGAAGCCCGAGCTTTAACTGCGGAAGAAGTTGAAGCCTACCGCGCTCAAAAATAAGTGTTACCGCTAGTGAGTCAAGCAAAATCAGCCGTAGAACCTGAAGCACTCGTAGCAAAATCTCCCGTATCAGTTAACGAGAAATGAACGCCCTATGTCCTTTACCGTCATTATTCCCGCCCGTTTTGAGTCGAGCCGTTTGCCGGGCAAACCGCTGAAAGACATTCATGGTAAACCGATGATTCAGTGGACCTGGGCGCAAGCAAAGCAGTCGGGTGCAACACGTATTATCATTGCCACCGAGTGTCCGCAGGTACAGTCCGTTTGTGAAGCCTTTGGCGCTGAAGTCTGCTTTACGGGAGACCATCATCAATCCGGCACCGAGCGTATTGCTGAGGTGATTGCGTTATCAAATATTGATGAGGGGGATATTATCGTCAATGTTCAGGGCGATGAACCGATGCTGCCTCCCGCCTTAATTCATCAGGTGGCAGAGGGGCTTGAGCAGCACCCCCATATTCAAATGGCCACGTTGTGTGAGCCGATAGAGGATCTTGAGACTGTTTTTGATCCCAATGCCGTTAAGGTCAGTCGAGATATTCATCACTGTGCCATTAATTTCAGTCGTGCGCCTTTACCTTGGTCGAGAGATACTTTCTCTGATAGCGAGGCGACGCTGCCCAAAAACTGGGCCTATAAGCGCCATATCGGGTTGTACGCTTACCGTGCAGGATTTGTAAAACAGTATGTCGCTTGGCCTGAGTGCGCTCTGGAGCAGGTCGAGAAACTTGAGCAGTTACGGGTGCTCTGGCAGGGCGAAAAAATTCTCGTCTTGGATGCCTTATGTGATGCTGGTGTGGGGGTGGATACCCCTGAAGATTTGGCGGCTGTACGTCAGCTGTTAAGCCCTGTTTCTACTCAGTCAGGTCATTAGATGCTCACGAAAGTCTTAACCCTATTGGCCGTGGTCTATTTTTTTTACTGGTTAATTAAGCAGAAGCTACGCAACCGAAAACTGGCCGAACAGGGCATTGTCCTTGAACAAAAAGGCTTGCGCCCCATCACGCTTATGTCGATTGTGATGGTGGTGATGTATGGCGGCTATATGGTCTATTTTTTGGCAACGAATCAAACTTAGCGCCAGTCCTGTACCCATTCAAATGTTGCTCATTTAAACATTACCTATTTAACCCTTTCTCCAAACACCTTAAATCGCGCTATTTAGCTGCTTGAGCTTGATAGTGCTGTCGGGCTTTATCTACGGTTTGGCACAGGCCTTTTAACGCATAAATCATACGGGCAGAAGGTCTTTGTAAGTGACTGCTGTTTAATGCATAGATCTGTTTGTGCTTCACGGCCTTTAAGCTGGTGTACTGTTGCCAGTAGGCCATCCAATCTTTTTGAAACTCGGGTTTTCCGCCTAAAAGTAGCATCTGTGGATTACGTTTAAACAGGCTCTCCAGCCCCACTTCAGCTGTTAAAGAGGCTAAATCTGCAAAAATATTGGTTGCCCCACAGACATTCAGCGCCTGACTGATGAACTGTTTGCCGTTCATGGTAATTAGGGGCTGATGCCATATTTCGTAAAAGCCACTGACAGGCGTGGTATTTTGATACTGTTTTCTCAAAGCAGAAATCTCATGACGCAGTTGATTGGCAACTTTATCGGCCTGTTTCTGTGTGTGCGTTAAGCTGCCTAAGTAAGCAATTTCATTGGGAATATCCTCTAATTGCGACACATCCGAAGTCTGTACGTGAAAACCTAACGCTTTAAGGCGCTCAATATCTTTTAAACGATTGCCCGAGGTCCAGCCTAAAATAAGATCAGGGTTCAACTGGATAATCGCCTCCAAATTAATCGCATTATAGCCGCCAATAATCGGCAGTTTTAAGGCGGCCTTAGGGTAGTCGGAGTAAGAGACCACGCCGACGATTTTATCGCCTGCGCCAGCTGAATAAAGCATCTCTGTAATGTGGGGCGCTAATGAGATAATTCTTTGATAGGCGGGGGTCTCCTCGTTTGAATAGGCTGTATTCATACTCAAAATCCCTGCAAAAACCACTGAAATAAGCCAGTGTGGACGAAGAATAATCGCTTTCAAAAACTGCGTGAGTTTGGGGGCGTTTTTGAAGCGTATCAATGGTGATGACATGATTGGATGCATCCTTGTAAGTGAGGCATTAAAAAAGATTGCCGACGGCTGTGAATAGAGAGGTGATGGTGTCATTGAATGTGTAGATAATAAGCAGACTTAACATCAGATAGAGCAATCCATCGACACGATTTCGATAGGCTAAACAGCGGGTTAAATGTTCAGGCGTAATCTGTTTAGGGGCGTGAGCACGTCCAAAATAGGGTTTGCTTTTCAACACGCCAAAATAGACAGTGTCTCCACCGAGTTGTACATTGATGTTCAGTGCCATGGCCGTAATCGGGTGGCCTGCGTTGGGGCTATCATGCAAGCGACCTTGCGGGTGAAAATCCCAAAATCGTACGGTTTTATTAAGCACCCTTAGCAGAATCGCGGTGAGCCTAGCCGGGATAAAGTTGACCCAATCATCTACTTTGGCCGAGACCTTTCCAAACCGCTCATAACGTTCGGTTCGGTAGCCGACCATTGAATCCAATGTATTAATGGCTTTATAGACCAATATACCGGGTAAGCCAAATAGAAGTAGATAAAACAGTGGGGCAATCACACCATCACTTAGGTTTTCTGCATAGGTCTCTATGCCCGCTTTATAGCAATCGCTATCACTTAGTTGTGCAGTATCTCGGCTAACCAACCACTGCAAGGGCTGTTGAGGGTGGTCGGTGTGCAGCAAGCTTAATACCGAATCATGCAGCATTCGGTGCGCCAGTAAGGTCGAAGCAAACAGGGCTGATAATAGGAGGCTGACAAATAAAACGATCAGGCCTGGTAGATTGGATAAAAATGGAGAGTTTTGCTCATCTTGCACACCATTTTGTAGGTCATTTGTTTGGCCATATTCGAACCCATATCCCTGTCCATATCCCAGTCCATATTGGACTCCATACTCCAATCCCAAGCCAACCAATAGACTGAATGTGACAAGGCAGAGGGTTAACAGTGCGCCTCGGCCAATACTGTCTCTGTAAAAATGACGCTCAAAAGCTTTAATTACATCGCCCATAATCACCACGGGGTGACGAATAAAACTAAATTCGCCGAATCGTCGATCAATTAACAGCGCCAGCAGGGCGATGATTAAAATATCTGCTCCGTGAAATAGCATCAGAGGCATTCCTCTGATGGCTCGGGCAGACAGGTGTTTTCTTGAATCTGCATTAGGGCGATCAGAAAAGTATCGTTCTCTTCTTGGCTTTTAATGGCGATTCGGCAGTGGTTATGCCCTAGGCCAAAGCTCTCACAATCCCGTATGAGTATGTTAAAAGCGCTCAGTGCTTGTACAAGTACCTGTGCTTTTACATGGGTCTTCACCAATACAAAGTTAGCCGTGGCTGGGTAAACACTCTGAATCAAGCGACTGTTTGCCAGTAATTGGCTAAAACGATCGCGTTCTTGGCTTAGAAAAGCTTGAGTTGCATGGGGATGCTGTGTGTCCTGCAAAGCCTGTCGTAGGTAGTGCTCATCGAGTACAGAGATGGGCCAGCTTGCCCATTCACACTGTAACAGGCTATTGGCTTGAGAGAAGAGTGCGCCAATACGCACCCCTGGGCAGGCGTAATATTTGGTTAAGCTTTGTAGAATCACCAGTTTGGGATTGTCTACAATTTGGGGGCGCAGGCTTTTATCTGCCTCAAAGCCCACAAAGGGCAGGAAAGACTCATCTACCAGTACCCAGCACTGTATTTGGGCGAGCTTTGAGAGCAAAGCCTTGAGTGCATCAGGGGTGCGATAGCGACCTTCTGGCGTATTGGGATTGACCAAAACCACCACACTGCGATCGGTTAATTGACTTAGTGCCTGCAAAAAGGGCGTAGAAGGCGAGGGGGCTGAAACTGATGAAGGTGATGAAGATAATAAAGGAGAATCTGTCTCGCTCTGCTCAAGCTCAATTACGCTGTTTGAATAACGCTGTGCGGCACGTTGATATTCGCTGTAAATAGGCGTAAGCAGTAGGGTAGTATCAGGCAGTAGACTGCTGAACAGCGTTAAAATAGCACTGGAGATGCCATTGGTTAGCGTAATATGCGCTGGCGGAAGGCCAAAGCGATGAGACAGTACCGCTTTAAGCGAGAGCTGTTCGCTATCAGGGTAATGTATCAGCGTCTGTTGGCTCTGCTGTTGTAACTGCTGCCAGTC
>JAADDM010000162.1 GCA_013153955.1 Gammaproteobacteria bacterium
CCTCTTCTACTTAAAATCGTCGGCGGCGTTGTCGCAATTACCGTGATTGCCATTGGCGTGCTTGTGGCCACCGTTGATCCCAATGATTATCGCGATGAAATTACCGACTTGGTTAAAGAGGAGACGGGGCGAGACCTTGAAATTGACAGCCTAAGCTTGTCTCTATTTCCCCAAATAGGGCTTAACTTAGAAAACACCACCCTCAGCAATGCCGAAGGCTTCAGCGACCAACCATTTATTCAAATTGACAAAATTCAACTTGGCGCAGCCATTCTGCCCCTGCTAAGTCAATCACTTGAGATTGATACCCTCACGCTGCATGGTCTTGCATTAACCCTTGAAAAAAATGCAGAGGGCGTGAGTAACTGGGACGATTTAGTCAAATCAACCGATGAAACAGACGCCAAATCCGACTCTGATGAAACTGACCCTTCAGACCCTCTTGAAAAATTAGCAGGGCTTAATTTTGGCGGCATTGATATTCTGAATGCAACCGTCCACTGGAAAGACCAACAAGCCGGTCAGGAAATCAACTTAGCGCTACAGAATTTCACCACGGGTGCCATGACCTTTGGCACCTTCTTCCCCATTGAGTTAATCGCTAACACCCATATCAAATCCCCTGATGTAACCGCTAAGGTACAGCTGAGCATTGAGGCCAAACTGGAAAAAAGTGGCGCTTATGCCTTGCGTAACCTCTCGCTTAAAACCAGCACATCAGGTGCAGGCATCCCTGTTACATCGGCCACGACGGAACTCACGATCCCAACGCTTGATTTACAGCTAGCCGATCAAAAAATTAACCTAGCCAGTTTAACCCTTGCCTATGATGTCGTCGGGGGAGCGGACTTTCCAATGCAAACCCTACAGGGCCAGTTACAGTTAACCGACCTAACAGGTGATTTAGCCACTCAAGCCTTTCAGGCACAAAGCCTTTCGATGAACACTGAGTTAACGGGCGAAACCTTACCAAATGGTCAACTGAGTACAGTACTTTCAATGCAACCTTCGCTTAATTTAAGTGCACAGACTGCCAGTTTAAAGCAACTCTCTCTCACCGCGATGAACCTAAAAGCAACAGGCTCGGTTGAGATGACTCAACTGACCACCGATGCACAGGTTAAGGCGCAATTAAAGGTGGCCGAGACTAATTTACGCACGCTTATGACGCAGTTAAAGATTGCCCTGCCCCAAATGGCTGACAGTAAAACACTGACTAAGTTTGCCGCGGACATCGCACTTCAGTTCAGTGCTAAGCAAGAAAAACTGACCCTCTCTAAACTGGCCATCACCTTAGATGAAAGTCAGCTAACGGGTAACGCTTCTGTCAGTCACTTTAACGCGCCGAATATCCGCTATAGCTTAGCCTTAAACAAAATCGATTTAAATCGCTACCTTCCTCCTAAAAAAGAGACTGCGGAAACCACATCAGAAAAAGGCGATGCTGATCTAGAAATTAAACTACCGGTTGAGCTGCTCAGAAGTTTAACCGTTAACGGTACGGTTAAAGTGGGTGACCTAACGATTGATAAACTTCACCCCAAGAACCTGCTTCTAACCGTTAAAGGCAGTCAAGGTAAACTGACGGCAAGCCCAATTAGAGCAGATATTTTTGCGACCCGAATCAATGCCCAAGCAGGCGTTGATGTGAGAGGTAAAACACAAAAATTCACTGTTAAATTCGACACTAAAAAACTCCCTGTCGGAGAGGTGCTTCAAGCCGTTGCTGATATGGATACGTTAAGTGGTACCGGCACAGTAAATGTAAATATCCGCACCGCAGGCACTAAAGTCTCTCACTTTAAACAGAACTTAAATGGTACAGCCTCCGTTAACTTGGAGAATGGAGCCGTTAAAGGAATTAATTTAGCGCAGTCTATTCGGGAAGCGCAAGCCAAGTTATCGGGTAAACCAGTGCCTAAAACAAACGAGCCTTTACAGACAGACTTTAGCACTTTAATTGCACAAGTCAGTATCAAGCAAGGTGTCGTCACAACGAAGAAGCTCTCTGCATTGGCACCTTACATGAGAATCAATGGTTCAGGTACAGTGAACCTGCCTAAAGAGACCTTGAAATATCTAGTCAAAGCCAAAATTGTCGGCTCTGATAAAGGCCAAGGCGGACAGTCTCTGAGCGAACTGAGTGGCTTAACGATTCCAGTGAAATTAACGGGGAAGTACACTGACCCAAGTATCTCATTAGACTTAAACTCATTGCTTGAAAGCAAAGCTAAAGCAGAGTTAGAGAAGAAGAAGGATGAGGTAGTTCAAGACCTTCAGAAAGATCTACAAAAGCAGCTTAAAGGCTCTCTTTTCAAGGGCTTTGGTTTTTAAATAGAAGCCCCTTCAATCCAAACAACCAGGCCTGGTTGTTTGGATATTTAAACGGAAACGCATAAATCGTAATACAGAAATGGAAAATTCTGCCCCCTTATTGAATCCGTTTCAGTGGGAAGTCTGTCCCGATTCTTCATCGCGTTTCTCCCCCTTTAAGAAAAGAAGTATTGTCTCAATGAACTCTCAAGTTATTCTCATTACAGGTGCCTCTAGCGGCATTGGCCGAGCCATCGCCACGGCACTTGCACATCAAGCTAAAGAACAAGCAACCAACCAACAGATTAAGCTTATTTTACTGGCCAGAAGAGCCCCTTTATTAGCCTCACTCCAAGCCGAACTCGCCCCTTTGGTGGACTGCCATATCATCGCCTGTGACATAAATGACCACCCAAGCCTTCAAGCGGAGTTAAGCGCCCTACCCGATGAGTTTAAAGAGATTGATGTACTGGTTAACAATGCAGGCTTGGCACTGGGCCTTAACCCTGCGCATCAAGCTGACTGGGCAGATTGGCAAATGATGGTCAACACCAACTGTCTCTCGTTGGCTTTTTTAACTCACCAAGTTCTACCAGGCCTGGTGAACCGTAATCGTGGTCATATTATTAACATCGGCTCCATTGCGGGTAGCTACGCTTATAAAGGGGCAAATGTATACGGTGCAACCAAAGCCTTTGTGGCACAGCTCTCTCTTAATCTGCGCTCCGACTTGTTAGGGACGGCGGTACGCGTCACCAATATAGAACCCGGCATGCTCACAGAGAGTGAGTTATCTCTGGTTCGTTTTAAGGGAGATCAAGCCAAAGCAAATAGTGTTTATGAGGGCTTAGCCCCATTAAAAGCGGAGGATGTTGCCAATACCGTTCGTTGGGTACTTGAGCAACCACCGCACGTTAATATCAACCGCATTGAGATGATGCCCGTTCACCAGGCACTGGCTGGTCCGATTACACCAAAATCAGTGTAAGCCTTCAAAAACTTCAAACCCTGATAAATTTGAATTCAACCGTCTAATCCTTTTAAGTGAAAACCCCTCTCTTTAAAAGGCCATCAAATCCTTTTGATTCAGGAAGTTGAGGGCGTTATTCTAATTAAACAGCCATCTTAAAAAACTCAGTAAGTCATTCATAAATAAGCAAATTAAGAAAATATAAGCGCTTTCTGATACAATCCATCAATGATTAGATACCTCAAGCTTAAAATGCATCAAATAGGCCGAGCCACAAAACGCTCTGTCTTTTTAAATCGCTACTTTCCAAAATTTAGAGACCGAGTTTACTGGGCAGGCGATCGCGCCTCTTTTGCACGCGCAGGCTTTATTGGTACCTTCTCAATGATGCTGCCAATTCCATTTCAGATGATTTTTGGATCCATCGCGGCTTATTATCTGCGCGCTAATATTCCGCTGGCCACCGCACTTGCTTGGATTACCAACCCACTCACCATGTGGGCGATTTGGTACGGAGGCTATGTATTTGGTACGTGGATGCTAGACAGCCCTGACCTGTTTGAGATGTCCTCTCAAATCAGCATTGGCTCACAAATTTGGTTTGATGAAGTCTTCCCCCATATTTGGAAACCTTTCTTTTTAGGCAACATTACTTTAGGGGTTATTTTTGGCGTAGCCACCTATTTCACGATTCAACACTTTAGCTGGCAAGGTCTCGTGCGCTTTTATCGTAAAACAGTGCGACACATTTAAGCTCTCGACATAGGCCCATCAACCTATCCATAAATAGATCGCTCAAGATGACTTATCCCACCTAAAAACCACGCGCAATTTCAAACAGAATAACCCGCGCGGGTTATGCTATTTTTTTGCTTTATGTCACTCTATTTACTGCTATTTAAACCTGAATTAACCCCTAATTCTCGGCTTGCACATGCTAAAATAATCGGCAATTTATATCTTTACGCCCTTTCCTAATACGCCTTGTGGACTCTTTTTAGATTTCTGCGTTAAAGGGCGTAACGTTTCGCTCTACTATTTAAGGTAAACACCCCATGAGAACTTCCAATTTACTTCTAGCTACCACCCGTGAAACCCCGTCTGATGCGGTGGTTATCAGCCACAAGCTCATGCTTAGAGCGGGTATTGTACGCCCGTTGGCAGGCGGCCTTTATAACTGGCTACCCCTCGGTGTTCGTGTATTACGAAAAGTGGAAGCGATTATTCGTGAAGAGATGAACCGCACCTCTGCTCAAGAGTTATTGATGCCTGTCGTGCAACCTCTAGAGCTATGGGAAGAGTCAGGGCGTTTACAAGATTACGGCCCAGAACTGTTACGTTTTCAAGATCGTCACGGTCGTGGCTTTGCATTAGGCCCAACGCACGAAGAGATTATTACCGATATTGTGCGTAAAGAGATTCGTAGTTATAAACAACTGCCTGTCACGTTTTATCAAATACAGACTAAATTCCGTGACGAGATTCGTCCTCGTTTTGGCGTAATGCGTTCACGTGAGTTCATTATGAAAGATGCCTACTCTTTCCATATGGATCGCGAGAGCTTGGAAGAGACTTACCAGTCAATGTACGATGCCTATAATCGCATCTTTACGCGCATTGGCTTAGACTTCCGTCCAGTACAAGCCGATACCGGTTCGATTGGTGGCGATGGTTCACACGAGTTTCACGTTCTAGCCGAATCGGGTGAAGATGATATCGCTTTCTCAAGTGATTCAGACTTTGCTGCAAACGTTGAGCTGGCCGAAGCACTTGCCCCACGTGGCACACGTGCCGACGCAACGGCTGAATTGACGAAAGTAGAAACCCCTAACAAACACAGCATTGAAGACGTCTGTGACTTTCTACAGATTAAGAAAAAGAAGTCCGTTAAAACCTTATTGGTCAAAGGCGCAACAGAAGATGCACCAGTCGTCGCCTTAGTGGTTCGTGGGGATCATGAACTGAATGAAATTAAAGCCCAAAATTTAGCCATTGTTGCCGAACCTTTTGAGATGGCCAGCGATGAAGAGATTCTCGCGACGGTTGGCTGCAATGCAGGTTCTATCGGTGCAGTCGGGCTTTCAATTCCTGTCATTGTCGATCGTTCAGCAGCGCACATGGCTGATTTTGTCACAGGCGCAAACGAAGATGGTTTCCACTTTACAGGGGTTAACTGGGACAGAGATGCCACCCCTACGGCTGTTGAAGATATTCGTAATGTCATCAAAGGTGACCCTAGCCCATGTGGTAAAGGGAAAATCAAAATTCGCCGCGGCATCGAAGTGGGTCATATTTTCCAACTGGGCAATAAATACACAACAGCACTTAATGCGAACGTACAGAATGAGAGCAGTCGCGCACAAGTACTTGAAATGGGCTGTTATGGAATTGGGGTAACACGTGTTGTCGCAGCCGCCATTGAGCAAAACAACGATGATCGCGGCATTATTTGGCCAGAGAGCATCGCGCCTTTCCAAGTCAGTATTGTACCGATGCAGATGCACAAATCGCCTCGCGTTAAAGAAGCGGCCGAAGCAATTTATAACGAGTTGATTGCACAAGGGGTTGAAGTGCTGTTTGATGACCGCAGTGAACGCCCTGGTGTGATGTTCTCTGATATGGATCTTATCGGAATTCCGCACCGCATCGTCATTGGCGAACGCGGACTCGACAAAGGCATGATTGAGTA
>JAADDM010000250.1 GCA_013153955.1 Gammaproteobacteria bacterium
TATCAATACTAAGTGAGACTGCTATGCTGAGGAGATTTTGCTCTGTTGCTGTCTTTCGGCCGATGTGACTTTCAGACTCGGATTCGGCGAACAAGGACTGCGACTGTCCGAAGCCGTGCCAACAGACGATCTACGAGCCGGCGCTGTCCCAGGCGGCGCTGTCCATCCTCAGCGTGGACAACATCCTCAGCCAGGGACTGGACAAGCTGACGGAGAAGTACACCGAGGCGCTGGAAGTCCGGCAGCGCATAGAGCCGGAGATATTCGTGCGGGATCTGACGCTGATCAGGGACATCGCTAAGTCCTACCTGCGCATGCGTCAGTTCGCCAAGACCTATCTCGGCGACTTCGAGAAGTCGAGTCTGGCCAAGCTATGGATCGCCTCCAGCACGCTGGTCAACGTCTTCAAGCGAGACATCGAAATCCTGTTCGCCGACCTGTACGGGCAGATGCGTGCCTTCCGGATACACTACGCCAACGAGATCCAGCTCGTGCAGCGCTACATCGATGAGATGAACAACGCGCTGCAGGAGATGGAGCAATTGTTCGGCTTCACGCTGCAGTCGGAAGGCGACCCTCGTTTCGTGCAGCTTTTCAGCACCCTGTCGTCGAACATCGTCATGAAGGGAACGATCGCCTACAAGATCTTCGACCTCTTCCACGACAAGTTGTCCAACAAGCAGGCGCCGAAGAGCCACCTACCACGCAACTTTACATTGAAGCACCGAGGCTGCATCCCGCGCATGAAGATCCTCTCCAACAGTTTGCAGAACATCGTACTCATGCTGTCGGCCGACGCCCAGGCCATCAACTTCAGCAGCGCCTTCCACGTCTACACGACGGAGCTGGTCCAGTTCCGGAAGGCCTCTCTCTTCGTCCAGCAGTGCATCTCCGAGTACCGCGACCGAATGTACGCCGTGTCGGCGTGGAAGACCAAAGCCATGGAGTACGCCGACCAGTTCATCGATCAGAGCTCGTTCTTCGGCGAGACGTTCAACTTCACCGAAGAGTCGGCCATCGTGGAGAGCGACGAGAAGGAGGTCGACGCCATTCTGCTGCGCTACGCCTACGCCCGCATATCGAAGCTCGACTACCTGCGTCATTTCGATCCGGACGAGCAGGGCTCGACCGTCGTGTCGCACATCAAGACGTTCACCAACCGGATCAAGATGCGCCTGACGGATCCGCTTCGCGAGCGCCTCTACGATATCAAGCGCCTCCTGCAGACAAAATACGAGCAGGGCATGCAGCTGGCCAGCCAATTCGAGCCGTACTTTGAGCCGTTCTATTACTACCGGAAGGCCAAGGACATGATCATATGGCGCGTGCCGCTGGCAAACCTGGAGAATCCGGAACGCACTGGACGCGAAATATGGAAGATTTGGAACCGAGAGCAGGTGGACACGGCACTCTTCGTCAAGCTGCACGCCTCCAGGTACATCAGCCAGGGACTGAATACGTACTGTCACCCGCTGCAGAAGACGCTCGACGAATTCGAAGAGCAGCTCTTTCTGGATCAGGATAAGCTGCTCAATTCGCTGAGTCGCGTGCACAAAGAACAAGAACGATACCTCATCAAGCGAGAGATCGACCACAAGTTTGTCCTGTGAGTTAACTTGCTCTGCCTTAACCGATTCCACGCCTGAATAACATACGAAACAGCTACTTTGTTTATCTACAGTACAGTGCTGATGTCTTTAGATTACTGACTAATGCCAGCGATAGGGTCATCAAGTACAGAAAGTAAACAAACAGTCATGTTAGATAACACTAATTATGTGTTATAAGTGATTGAAGAATACTCCGATTTAAAATGCAATTAGCAATTGGTGTATTTTTATTTCTGTTTGAAAACACATTTATTTCCCTAGTTACTCTACGTGCTACGATATTTTCTTGCTATGGATACATTTAATGCTGTATTATAAATATTAATATTACTTCTGCTTCTTTTCCCTTACCAGCGATAATTTCCTGAACATAGACGTCTACTTCGCTCAACTGAAACATCAGAATGTTAAACAGATGAAGGCCTACGACGTGACACAGTTTCTTGGTATGGACACAAAGGCACTAGCAACTTTGCAAACGGCAATTTCGGTGTGGCGACTTAATACGATGGTTATCGTAATATTATCAACACTCAGAGCGGCCTGATTATCTTGGCTTTTCATTTCTTGCTAAATAGGCCGAGTCTAAGCAAGTAATTAGTCGCCTGCCTCACTGCCGTCGTTTTCATTCGGTTTCTTGTCCATTGGCCAGGTGACGTCGGCGGCTTCATGGGTTTGTTGCTAGGCGGCAGTGTGATCACCGTCTTCGAGCTGCTCGATCTAATCGTGTTCCACTTCCTGACGAACCTCGTCAAGAAGGCCGAGCCAGACTCCAAGCCGTCCACTCCGGACGAGAAGCCAGCGCTGAAGGACAACAGCGACGCCTGCATCGATGACCTTCACCTCGGATACGGTGGAGTGTATTCGACGCCAGACAGCGGCGACCAGCTCAACAACAAGACGCCACTCGATTACCCCAGCACATAACACTGGCCAGTCGGCAGGAACAGCCACTATACGTGGCCTTTCCCTGGACTCGAGCGACTTATTGGCGACGAATGCCTTTCAGATCATCAGATTTGTTTTACATTTTCGTCTCCTCGATATGTAGCAGATCAGAAGTTTGACTTAACTAACTCTTTTGCCTCATACATGAATTTGAGCAAGACAAATTTGTAGGTCAAAGTCACGTGTGGAAAATCTGCGATCACGGGAAGCTAAGACATTTAAACCAGTAAGATTCTAAGTGTGGCTTCATTATTCTGGCTTCTTATTGAGTAATGCCTATCCTTGATGTCTATGTGCCCGTGTTTCAGTAAGTGATTAGTCGATTGATTGATTGATTGATTGATTGATTGATTGATTGTGTAACAGTGTTCAACTTGCTGAGTCCTAAGCTTTGAAGCATACCATCACTGTACAGTTAGTATCTGGAATACGCACGACGTAGTCAAGGACAACGCCCGAGTTGAAAGCATCTAACCTCGGTGATGTTCCGGTGGAAAACAACAACAAGAAGAACAAATTACAACGAGACCCAGACTAGAAGTGGGCTGTACCCAGAACGCTTCGCCTCACACAACCCCCTACCGACGTAGAATCGTTTCCTTTGGCCACAATGACGTACGGATGACGTCATAGTGGCGTGGTGTTTATACGCCAGAGCTGCAGGCTCGGCCACTTGTCAGATATTTCTCTGTAAATATGACGGCTTACTATTTACCACACACTCACACACTCTTTAAACAGTTGTCACTTGTCAGTAAGGGTCTTTGTGTAGCTTAACTGTTGCTGTGTACCACACTTAGCAGAAGAAACACAATAAGTGGCTTAGACGATGGCTCGTCATGCCGGTTACCTTGTGTTGGTGTTTGTTGACGTTTTCCTGCCATTCGCTATATGTAATCTACCAATAAAATACATATCTAAGCGGAATCGGTGTCTTACATGAAAACGGATGGAAGTGTTTGTGTCTGTTGAGGTAAATTAAAATAATATCGCAAAATGTTATTTTCATTTTCATTCATCGGACATCAAACGAAGGGCGATATATTTAGGTGAACACGAGATAACGTGGCCCTTCATAAGTAACAGATGGCATGCACGAACAACCCAGGACGTCTAACAAATTGAAAATAACCCATTGATACAGTTAACGGAGAACAACAAATACTATGCCTTTCATATAAGACAATAGACATTGAACGAAGATATGCTGTTAATAAACAGTTTATAGACGCCTACAGGAGAGGAGATTATGTTTCGCCATACAGTAATCGTTATTTGCAAATCGTCTTTAGCATAAGTCTTTGCATAACGGATACAGCTAGGATTGTTGTCGCCTATATTTTCTAATGAAAAATTGTTTTTCGGAAGTACCGCCGCCTAATGAAAATGTCGTAGAATAGTTTGTTACGGCACAGCAGAATTTACAACCATATAAATATATCAATCTGCCATTTCAGATCCATTATTACACAGGACATATAACAGAAAAGTAATAGTAATCAAATCTAAAGCGAGTAAGGACCAGTTTAAGTAGGTGCCCCTTTTGCTAAATTGATCCCGTAAATAGTTGATCGAAACCACAAGGCTGTGCACACGATCAATCCACTGCCAGGGAAATCTCCACTCGAACACGGCAGGCCGTTTACCATGAATGGCCAGGTGACAATCAAAAGCATCGTATTTAACCATTTGTACTTTGGGAATCTGATGCACAAAGTGATCCGAATAGCATCAGTCCATACCTATCTCGTCGGCAAATGTGTAGACGACACGGTCAAACAAATACCAGCAGAAAATCCGGGAAAAGCGTAGCCTTTTCACGGGACCATTAAGACTGTGGGTGGCTGGAAGCCATTCTCTTCATAAAGAAGCGAGTCACGTGATGATTTGGTATACGGCAAAGTACAGATCAAACACAAACGAACACAAGAGCTTACTTCTATTAAGATTTTCTTTCATTAACTCACTAACGTTTGCTACTTTTCAGCTACTGAGTAAACGTTTTCAATCACACAGCGATCTTCATCTTTCGGTTTAATTTGTAGTCAGTAACGTTTTTATTTCTGTCTCGTTTGATTAGTATTGTCGAGTGTAAGGTCGCCAATCGGGAATCACAGGTGATCATAGAAATACTAGAATAAATACATATTTATATGTCTAATTTTATGATGTACAAAACAAAACTAGATGTTAATGTAGATAAAACGACTGTTTTTTGTTCGATTTCAAGAAACGATCAGCTTGTTTAAAAGGCTCTAACTTGACTCAATTGTTATTTATCATTTTAGTTGCTTATTGTGTGATTTTAAATCCTTGTCCTTTTTAATGATATAACTACAACAAAACCTGTTCGTGCCCCTACAGTGTCTTTGGATGTGTGATTGTGTGTGAGCTATTGATCTGCCAACAAAATGTATACAAAGTTCAGGATATCAGACATAGCTATCAGAAGTTGCATTTCGTTTTCTTAACACTAAGATGTTATAGAAGTCTTTACATATAACAATTTGAAGGACTTGCCAGTTGGCTGACAAATGTTGTAAGCGCTTCGAGCCGTAGACACGGTGAGCATTCCACACAATACAATCCGAGTGGTCATTAGAACAAGGCACACCTAAAATAAACAATGCTCCCGGCTTTGTCATACACCAATTCAGATCGCCGTATGGATTGAGAGGATCCGCATAACGATCCAATCCGGAATGTTCCACAGACGAGAAACTGACGCCGAAATCGAATTGGTTGATGTCACTGTTCAGATACTTATTGGCGAAGTCATAAGGCGTGTAGACTTGGATTTGGGTATGGTTGATCTTTAGTTTGCCATAATGTAACGTCGTCAGCTGACTAGCGCCATGTGCCAACAACATGGCTTCTAGCCAAGGATAGTTTTCCGCCCAAACGAGGCCATTGTTAGCGTCGATTTCGTCCTTGTAAATACCCAGCAGGTTGCCGAGACACGTTCCTTTGGGGTGGATAGTATTCGCTTTTCTTTTGTTGACCTTCTGAATGAGTAGCTCGACGTAGAATCTGTCGAAGTTTCGTTTATTCAACTCGGATCCAAACACAGACGTTCCTTTGTGGCTGCTTTTGATCATTCTCCTCATGACCTGACCACAGTTGATTTCCTTCCATATTTCGGGAAAAGCCACGCCATTGTTGGTGATTACCTTTCCGCTGTAGGTGCACACCTGTCCACATGGAGCAGTTTGACCGTCACCTGATTTGTCCTTCTGGAACTAAGTAAGGTGTGCAATTTCATCAAATATACTGATGGCAAAAAGCGAACTGTCGATTACGAAGGAACCAAATTGTATAGATTAGTTTTGGTTGTGCTCATGAATTGTATGCATCAGACGAAACAACGACCGACCGACCGACCGACCGACCGAC
>JAADDM010000196.1 GCA_013153955.1 Gammaproteobacteria bacterium
GTTACCCACTCAGGTCGCTTTCACGCCGATGAAGTCTTTGCCATCTCTATGCTGCTCATGCTAGAGGATTATGAAATTACGCGTACGCGAGATGAAGAGGTGATTAAACAAGCAAAAATTGTATTGGATGTTGGTGCTGAGTACGACCCGAATACATTGCGCTTTGATCACCATCAAAATAGCTTTACCAAAGCGAGAGAGGATGGAACGCCCTTTGCGACAGCAGGCTTAGTTTGGGCGCATTTTGGTAAAGAGATAATGGCATCAAAAGGCCTAACGGTTGATTACGAACAGACCTTTGCGGTGCAGTGGGTTGATGATAAATTAATTAAAGATATTGATGCTGTTGATAATGGCCTGTTTACAGAGGACCCTCGCCCTTCCGTCTCAATGCTGGTCGGTATGATGAATACCAGCTCAACAGAGGAGCCTGAACTTCAGGATGAAGCTTTTCAAAAAGCCATTGAGTTCACAACAGATATCTTAAATAACTTCATTAAGGCGGCCATTAAGGAAGCTGAGGTTGTCGTTGAGCTTGAAGCCTGCCTAGACAGTGTAGAGAAGGGGATTTTAATCCTCGAAAAAAATCTACCTTTTAAAGACTTTATACAGTCACACAAAGAGATTACCCGTGTCGTCTATCCAAGAAGCTCTGAACAGTATGGTGTTTACTGCAATGGCAGCGAGAACCACCTACCTGAAAGGTTTAGAGGCCTTAGAGCAGAAGAACTTAATGAAGTAACAGGCTTAACAGATACTGTTTTTTGCCATAAATCAGGGTTTATGTCCGTCTGCCTGAGTTTGGAGAGTGCTCTTTTCATGGCGAAAAGTCAGTAATATTCAACACCTTTTATCCCATTTGGCTTATCGATTTTATTTGAAAACAACCAGACCTGGTTGTTTTCAAACTTGATAAATTCTCGGTAAAAAAAATCGGGTGGTTTAATCCAATCATAAACAATTACTTTATCCCAAATAGCCTATGACATCACACCCCTCTTCAACAGAGCTTGAGAAAGCGATCGAACTACTACCCGAGATACTGACTCGAAATCTTGATCGAAACCTATGTGTCTGTAATGATGTGCCTAAACTCAAAATTATTAAAGCCATTGTGGAAGGCGCTGATACAGCGGAGAAAGTGCGGGCAGAAACCTACGCCACAGATGGCAATGGATGCTGTCAAAGGCAGGTTGATCGTTTAATTGAATGTCTAGCGGTAAATGAGTCCGAGAAAGAGAAAAACAGCTCTTAAAAGGGATCTTTTTATAAAACAATTATCTCACATCAAAAAAGGCTGTCTAAGACAGCCTTTTTTAATCCTTAATTCCATTCTTTCACTATCTTAATCTTTTATTTTAGAGCACTCTATTTAGAGATATAACGGTAAGGTTGTTCTTTAGGCTTAGCAGTAAACTCGGTTAACTCGGCCTGTAAAGACTTAACCTGACTCTGCATATGAGATTGTTGTTGATTCAAGGCCTGAAGCTCACGCTTAATCGACTTCAGGACAGGAGCCGTATCTTTGCCACTCTGCTTACCTGATAAGCTCGCTTGAATCGCTTTAAGCGTCTTCCCCTGCTTTCTCACCAACCAAGAAATATCATTCAATTTTTTTAGCTGTTTCGGATTTAGGGCAGCAGTGTGACTGGTTGCAAGCGTACTTGCTTGTAGCTTCTGTTGCTCAGAAAGAATCTTTTCAACCAAGGTTTTAAGACTTGCATAGTCAGATTGAATCGTTGCTAACTGTTCTGAAGAAGCCCCATGTGCATTAGCATTAGCATTAGCACTCGCATCACCCTTAACACTGTTTACAGCAGTGTGTTCATTCGTAGTCATGTGAGAATCGTGTCCTGAATCAACCACAGCGTGGCGTACGCCTGTATGCGACTCTGCTTGGTGTGGCTTTACATGACCAACCTCGGCGCTGATGCTCGGCGCTGCATGAATAGGGGTGCTATGCGTGTCTACATGAGCCTTCTCTACTACATGATGCTCAGGCGCTGTAGCGATAGCCTGCTCATCACCATGATGGTTCATAGATACGTTTGTTGTATGAGCTTCACTAGATTCAGGATGATTAGAGTCCGTTTTATGCGTTCCCACATCTTTGGTATGAGCTTGCATAGGTTCAGCATGTGCCATCGGTTTGGTAGGCACAACCTCCCCCTCTTCATAGACTTTCTTATGAATCTTGACTTGAGTCGGCTGCGTACTGTTTAATTTTTGAATGTCTGCACTTAAGGCCTCAATCAGCGTTGAAAGCTCATCCACCTTAAGGGTTATCTTTTTCGTGAACAGGGTATTTTCTGTTTGAATCACATCCAGTAGCTCTCCCTTAAACTGGGCTGACTCTTTACTATTCAGATAATAAAAATAGCCCATCACACTCAATGCAACTAAATTAACGACCACAATGACACTCATTATGAGGGAGAAGCTACTTTTAGCCGCACTCAGCTCTTTAGAGGTGTTACGAATAGATTGACGCCAATTAAAGTTAAACTCATCTAACTCCAAGCCTTGCGCTTTAAGCTGATCAACCATTTTAATGGAGGCTTTAGCCGCAAGGTGACTTTGAACAGAGGCCTCTTGAGCTGTTTTTGCAGCCTCTAATGCTAATAGACCCGCATCTAAATCCGTATTTTGAGGTACGTTATCAGAGCTCACCTGCTCGGCAGCCTGAACGGCTTCATTCATCTGTTCAGTGCTCGTTTCAAGTTGTTCAACTTCTTGTAGTAAATCGTCAACGATATTACTCATATATGCTACCTATTCAAAAGGGGAAGTGTTTTAAACGGAGAAGACGTTATTTTTTAAGATAATGCCTCTCACGTAAAACGCCTTGATACTTAAAACCCCAAATTTAAGATTTAAGTTCGGAAATTCTATCTTTTAAGGTTTGGTTCACCGCTTTTAAGCGACTATTGGTTGAGCGAATCGCCTCTAACTGTGAAGCGACCTCTTCAGTACTCAAACCACTCTCAATGCTAGCCAAATCAATCGAATAACCCGCTTTCTTGGCGGCCTCAAAAGCGCGTTCAGCCGCAATAAAGGTATTTTCAATGGCCTGTTGAGTTTGTTCCGCAGAAGCTTGCGCTTTTTGAGTGGTCTCTAACGCAAGCTGAGTCGCTTCTTGGGCTGTCTGCATAACCTGTTCAGCAATCGCTTGTACCTCTTGATCAATCTGAATCGCCTCCTCCATCGAGCTAACCGATTCGCTGGTCTGCTCAATCACTTGAGCGGTCCCTTCTGGGCTCGCATCACTGTCAGCAGATACCGCACTCATGGCGTCCATCGCAGTCACATCTGCAGGAGCTTCAATGTTTGCTTCAATGTTTGCTTCAATAGGGGCTTCTAGTTCAACCTCCGAGACTGCATCTAGAATATCATCCATATCACTTTCATCTTCAAGACTTACTTCGTCTTGTGAGTTATCAAGCGTAGGATCTACCTGTAATTCTGTCTCCAGATCCGCCTCTAAAGACTCAGAACCCATCTCATCAATCTCTCCATCGTCTAACGCTTCTTCCATTGAATCAGGCATCTCTAAAGCATCAAGGGCAGCATCGACATTATCTAAATCATCCCCTCCCCCCCCTTCTTCCTCAGCCACTTCCTCTGTCGTAGCTTCTGGAAGAGGCATCTCTATCTCATCCATGTCGCTCAAATCTAAATCACTGTCTAAGCTAGAGTCTAAGTTAGCCTCTAGGTCAGAGTCCACATCAGTCGCTATATCTAGGTCTGACCCCATCTCGTCCAACGTATCATCAACCATCTCTGATGGCTCTGGATTAATTGGCGATTCAGCCATCATCGCATCTAAATCAACTAGGCCTTCTAATTCATCAAGGTTATCCTCTTCCCCTGTCGCTTCAACGGGCACTTCAACCTCAGAGACGGCTTCTATTCCTTCCTCTTGAACTTCAGTTTCTGCTAACAAGCTATCCAAGTCCATCTCATCTAAATCAGCTAACTCATCACCAACCTCTGCTTCAGTCGCGTTATCAGGCTCATCCACATCAATTTCTATCGCTGTTTCAGCCTCTGTATCACTATCAATACTGGCCATCAAAGCATCTATATCTGCAAGTTCATCTAAATCAGCCATTAAATCTACTTCAGACTGTGCCGCGTCCTCTTCCGTGGCAACTTCTTCAACAGCATCCGAATCGCCTAAGTTTTCTAACTCATCTAAATCAGGCAGTTCAGAGAGCGAAGCCAGTAAATCATCCGCATCAAGCAGATCAGCGTCCTCAAGGGAAGCTTCCATTCCATCAGATAAATCTCCCATCATCTCCAACATTTCTTGGGTGGCTAGATCATCTTTTTCAACGTTTATATCTGACATAACGGCGATTCCTATCAATAATTTCAGGGGGTAATAACGAGGTTAAAGCATTTTATATGCCACTCTACGCTCTCGGTTTTTATTCGCTTTCAGTCACTTTAAATCCAGAAGGAATTTCAAAGGTCACCCTTTCCTCAGTCTCAGGATGGCTCACCGTTAACGACGTGGCATGCAACATTAAACGTTCACTCATATTAAGTGAAATAGGATCGGCATAAAGGTTGTCTCCCAAAATAGGGTGGCCTAGTGACTTCATGTGTAGCCTTAGCTGATGTGACCGCCCTGTAATCGGGGTAAGCTCAACTAAAAAGTGATCTGCGGCCTGTACCTGAATCTGCCAGTGGGTTTGCGCGTGCTTACCCTGTTTAAAATCAATCATCTGTAACGGCCGCTTCTCCCAGTCACAACGCATCGGTAATATCACCTCTCCTGCTCTCTGAGAAGGTTGACCAGCGCAGATGGCATGATAGGTTTTCTGGGTTTTTCTATCCTGAAATTGACGGCTTAAATGGCGATGAGATTCCGCATCTCTTGCTAAAATCATTAAACCAGAGGTATCCATATCCAAACGATGAACTATCTTTATCCCAGGGAACAGAGGTTCCAAATGAGACCCTAAGCACTCTTGTTTCTCTGGACCTCGGCCGGGAACGGATAGTAGCCCGCTCGGTTTATTGACCACAACAATATAATCATCTGAATAGTGAACCCAGCTTGGGTGAAAGGTAAACTGATTGGGTGTAGGGTCTGAAGCGTGCATTTTATAAGTAGGCCTTGTAAACTAAGGCCTCTATTTTAAACCAAGGATTTATTAAATATGTCTAAAAAAGTATCTGTTTTATTTGTCTGTCTGGGCAATATTTGCCGTTCACCGACTGCACATGGTGTTTTTAGAAATTTAGTCATTGAAGCAGGCCTTGAAGATCAGATTGAAATAGACTCTGCTGGCACTGCGGCCTATCACATTGGCAAGGGGCCTGACACCCGCTCAACTGCCGTTGCAAAGGAGCGTGGCATTGAAATGGCTGACCTAAGAGCCCGTAAAGTTGATTTTGGTGACTTTTATGTTTATGACTATATTCTCGCAATGGATGATGAAAACTTTGCTAACTTAGAAGACCTTGCCTTGCCAGAACATAAGTCAAAAATTCAAATGTTTTTAGAGTTCACCCAAGACTTTTCAGAGTCTGAAGTCCCCGACCCCTACTATGGTGGCGCAAAGGGATTTGACCATGTATTTGACCTAGTTGATTCAGCTTCACGGGGCTTACTTGAGCATATCAAAGCCAATCATTTAAACTAAGTGCTTTGCAGACGACCCCTAGCAACCTGCTAACGGGTTCAAAGCGCTTTGTACGCGAGCTTTAAGCTGGCCAAGTTTAATAACGCCAACATCGATTGCTTCACTTTCAATTAGGCATAAAAAAACCCCGTTAAGGCAATCCTTAACGGGGTTTTCAAAATATGGCGATGGACTAGGGATTCGAACCCCAGGTGGGCTACAAACCCACAACAGTTTTCAAGACTGCCG
>JAADDM010000234.1 GCA_013153955.1 Gammaproteobacteria bacterium
CACGTGTTCCTAGCTCGGCACCCGGGCGACGAACAGACACGTTTGAATCGACACGGAATGAGCCTTCTTGCATGTTACCGTCACAAATCCCCAAATACATCACCAATTCATGCATCTTCTTTGCATAAGCAACGGCCTCTTTAGCAGAGGACATATCAGGATCAGAGACAATTTCTAGCAGCGCAGTACCCGAACGGTTTAAATCAATTCCTGTTTGACCCGGTACAATCCCATGAACCGACTTACCCGCATCCTCTTCCAAGTGTGCACGAGTGACCCCAATGACTTTTTTAGAGCCATCTTCTAAGGTAATCTCAAGCTTCCCCTGTCCCACAATGGGAAAGTCCATCTGTGTGGTCTGATAGCCCTTTGGCGAATCTGGATAAAAATAGTTTTTACGATCAAACACGGATCGCATCCCTAGCTCAGACTCTAACGCCAAGCCCAGCATAATCGACTTGCCTAACACCGCTTGGTTTAAAACCGGTAGCATACCTGGCATACCCGCATCAATCGGGCAGGCCTGGCTATTAGGGGCCGCGCCATATTCGGTAGAAGCCCCTGAAAAAATTTTAGATTTGGTGGTTAACTGAGCATGAATCTCTAAACCAATGACTACTTCCCAACTCATATTAGAAACTCCCACTATTTATATTGTGCTGGCACGTGCGTGTGCCAATCAGTGACTTGTTGAAACTGATGCCCGATGTTTAGCAGCTTTGGCTCACTAAAATAAGGTCCAACAATATGTAATCCAACAGGGCGTTCATTTGCAAAACCAGCAGGAACTGACAGGCCTGGTAGGCCGGCTAAGTTCACTGGAATGGTATATAAATCGGCTAGATACATGCTGATTGGATCATCAGATTTCTCACCAATATTAAATGCTGAAGTTGGGGCAACAGGCCCCATAATGACATCACACTGCTCAAAGGCTTTTGTAAAATCATCACGCACTTTACGACGTAGCTTTTGCGCTTTAAGGTAGTAAGCGTCGTAGTAGCCAGCAGATAGCGCATAAGCCCCTACCATGATGCGACGTTTAACTTCCTCACCAAAGCCTTCTGAGCGAGAACGCTTATAAAGGTCTTCTAAATTCTTGGGTTGATCACAGCGATAGCCAAATCTTACCCCATCAAAACGGGATAGGTTGGTCGATGCTTCTGCTGGTGCAAGTACATAATAAGCGGGCACGGCCAAATCTTTATTAGGCAGCTCAATCTCGACCACTTCAGCACCCAGTTTCTCAATCTCTGCGATGGCAGATTTAACAACCTTCGCCACCTCAGCATCTAGACCCTCGCCAAAATAGGCAGAAGGAACACCGACTTTAAGCCCCTTTAAAGAGTCGCCTAATGTCGCACTATAATCTGGTTTTTCACGCTCTAAGCTGGTTGAATCGCGCTCATCAAACCCGGCCATCGCATTCAACATCCAGGCAGAATCTTCTGCCGAACGGGTCATCGGTCCTGCTTGATCAAAACTAGACGCGTAGGCGATGATACCGAAACGAGAGACCGAACCATAGGTAGGTTTAATCCCCGTAATACCACAGAAAGCAGCCGGCTGACGAATCGAACCCCCTGTATCTGTTCCCGTGGCCATTGGCGCAAGCCCTGCAGCAACCGCTGCAGCAGCCCCCCCAGACGATCCACCCGGAACCGCTTTATGATCCCAAGGGTTTTTAGTTGGGCCGTAATAACTGCTCTCCGAAGACGAACCCATTGCAAACTCATCCATGTTGGTTTTACCTAAAATAGGCATCCCTACTTTTTTAAGCTGAGTCACAACATGCGCATCATAAGGGGCGATAAAATTATCTAACATCTTTGAACTACAGGTCGTTTTTACGCCATCTGTACAAAAAATATCTTTATGGGCAACGGGAATACCGGTGAGTAATTCAGCCTCGCCTGCTGCCAGTCGCTTATCCGCTTCTTCAGCCATCGAGATAGCCAGTTCAGGCGTAATGGTGACAAACGCATTGAGCGCGCCATCATATTGATCAATACGATCAAGGTAGTGTTGCGTCAGTTGCACACTGGTGATTTCACCCGCGTGCAGCTTCTCGCTCATTTGTTTAATGGTTAAATTGTGCATAATCTGATTCCAATCACTCAATAACTTGTGGGACTAAATAGTGGGCTTGCTCAGCAGCAGGCGCAATCGCCTGTAATTTCTCATGCTGATCCGTTTCTGTCACCACATCGGCTCTAAATCTTTGTACCGCGTCTAACGGATGCGCCATCGGGTCAACCCCTTCAGTATCGGCGGCTTCCATCTGCGTAAACAGATCTAAAATATTGGTTAGCTTTGCTGCAACACCATCCACATCACCTTCTAACACTTCAATTTGTGCAAGACGTGAGATATATTCGACTTCAGTTTTCCCTAAAGGCACATTTTTCTCCTAGAATCGGACTTGTGAACCCCCCTTAATAAGCCCCGCCTAGCTACAGACATTGTCCGCTAGGCCAGCCCCTTAAATGAGGTAATTTATTTAACCGCATAAAATACCATATTTTCAGTGAAGACATTAAGCTATTGTTGACTTTGGAAGCGCTCTAAACGAGCAATACTCCATCTTCCAAAACGCAAACATGCTCTATTAAGGCATTCTAAATTCCCACAGCATGCCTCCCCTTTCCAATAATCAATCAAACAGGTCTTTTTCTTTTGAATTTACGCATAATCTAGCAGCTTGCCCTTCTCCCCCTTGAACTTTTAAGTTAAAATGCAAAGATTATTTCCAGTCACACTTATTAAGGACGGCTACTCAATGTTTCGCAAAATTATGGGACTTTTCTCAAACGACCTTTCGATTGATCTTGGTACGGCTAACACGTTAATTTATGTCCGCGGTAAGGGCATGGTCCTAAACGAACCGTCAGTTGTCTCAATTAGAAACAGTCGTAGAGGAGGCAACAGCCGCTCAATCGTAGCCGTCGGTGAAAACGCCAAATTAATGCTCGGAAAAGAGAACCAAGACATTCAAACTGTTCGCCCTCTTAAAGATGGCGTCATCGCTGACTTTGAAGTCACAGAAAAGATGCTTCAAGCCTTTATTCGTAAAGTGCATGAAGCCAAATTCTTTCAGCCTAGCCCTCGTGTATTGGTTTGCGTGCCATGTGGCTCTACACAGGTAGAGCGTCGTGCGATTCGTGAATCCGCTGCGGGTGCTGGCGCACGTGAAGTCTACCTAATTGAAGAGCCTATGGCGGCGGCCATTGGGGCAGGCATGCCGGTGAGTGAACCAACTGGTTCGATGGTCGTCGATATTGGGGGGGGAACAACAGAAGTTGCAACCCTATCTCTTAACGGCATTGTTTGGTCTGACTCGGTAAAAGTCGGCGGAGATCGTTTTGATGACGCCATTATTAAATATGTACGTCGCAACTACGGCATGATTATTGGTGAAACGACTGCTGAAAAGATTAAGAAAACCATCGGCACGGCTTATCACGAAGTCACACCTGACACGATGGAAGTACACGGCAGTAATATCGCAGAAGCTGTTCCTCGTCGCTTTACACTAAACAGTAACGAAGTACTGGAAGCCCTACACGAGCCACTTTCATCTATTGTCAGCGCCGTTAGAACCGCGCTTGAAAATACGCCACCTGAACTAGGGGCTGATATTGCTGAACATGGTATTGTCTTAACCGGTGGTGGAGCACTGCTTCGTAACTTAAGTACATTGCTCTCTGAAGAGACTGGGATTCCAGTCATTATTGCGGATGATCCATTAACGTGTGTCGCACGTGGTGGCGGACGCGCACTTGAGTTAATGGATGAAAAAGGCGTTGATGTCTTTTCATTTGACTAAGCCTCTCTAAAAAAACAGATTGAGACAGCGACGACCGCTGATACGCTTTAGTCGATCAATCTGTTTGACCCTAAGCCGCCCTCCCACACCTAAAATGGGGAAAGCGGCTTTTCTCTTTTTAAGCACAATCTAAAAGATTCACCCCCTCATTTATAACGGTTCACCGAGCCAAACAAAGCCATGGAGCACTCACATTAGCCTGCAACCCACCACCCCACAGCAAGAAGGCATGCAATTCATTATCGCATTCACGCTCTCTATCTCGCTGATGGCAGCAGACTATTACGGCCACCTAACAGGGAGCATTCGCTCAGCCCTCTTAACTTCTATCAGCCCTTTAGAACATGTCGCAACGTTTCCTCAGCACATTTATGAGTGGGCCACCACCGACTTCACAAACATCAATGCGTTAAAAATTGAAAACATGCAGTTAAAAACTAAAATCCTCCTACTCAAGGCCAAGCAACAGCAGTTTGCCAATCTTGAACTAGAAGTTGAACGGCTGGAATCATTACTGGGTACGACGGGTAAAATGACCCGCCAATCGGTGCAAATTGCCACCATTACTTACTATAGCAACAACCCGCTAACGCAGTTTGTTACCCTAGACAAAGGCGTACTGCAACACGCTTCAGAACAGCAAACCGTGATTGATTCAAAAGGTATTATGGGACAGATTGTACAAACAGCAGCAGCCTCTTCCCGCGTCTTACTCATTACTGACCCCGACCACCAAATTCCTGTACGCATTCAGAGAACAGGCCAAAGAGGCATTCTTGTCGGTACTGGACATGATACAACCCAGCTCAACTTTATCCCTAAAAACAGCATGACCAAAGTTGGCGACCTCCTTGAAAGCTCGGGATTAGGCGGTGTATTTCCTGCGGGTTATCCTGTTGCAATCATTACTCAAATTGAGATGCCTGAAGGCAACCCCTACTTAGAAATTACCGCGCAACCGATTGCCGAGCTTCACCAAGCCAGCAAAGTGTTGATTTTAACCCGTCATAACGACAAAACAGAGACGGAGAAAATGCCGGCCACTGGCACTGATCAAGAGGCTTTGACAAATGGGCAGTAAACAGCTAAACCTCCCTTTACCACAAGCACGACTGGCTATTTTGCTCTCCTACTTTTTCTGCCTCGTACTCGACACGCTCGCCCTTTTAGGCGATGCAAGTATTCTTACCCCCCCCCTAACGCTCTTTGCACTACTCTATTGGACGGCCAACTTTTTAGACCGAACACACCTATTTACGGCGTTTATATTAGGGTTATTAGCGGATACTCTTTACCAAACCACCTTGGGCGCACACGCGCTTATCTTTGTGCTGATTACCTTTTTAATGGTCAGACATCGACTGCGCTTTAAGTCCTACCCTGTTTGGCAGCAAGCTTTCTTTGCAGGCCTATACATGATGATTTATCAAACCCTCAACTTTCTGTTTTTCTCGCCAGTATTGGACAATGGGAACTTTGTGCCTTACTGGACCATGCCCGCTGCCAGCATACTACTTTGGCCTGTTTTAGCCTTTGTACTCAAAAGGCTTACCACGATGATCGCATATCGTTAAAAACCTTCATGGCTAGGAAATAGATCAGATGTCTGAACATTTAGAGTTTAATAGTGAATCCGAAACATTTGAGCAGAAGAAACTCTTCCGCCACCGCCTCTATTTTGCCCTCGCCTTTGTTTTAGTACTGTTTAGCTTTCTTATCAGCCGAATGGTGCAATTACAGTGGATTGACTACGATCGCTATCAAGGCCTTGCTGAAGGCAATCGTATTTCAGTTGAAACTCTGCCCCCCACACGAGGGAAAATTTACGACCGAAACCATATTCTTCTTGCCGACAATCAACCCGTCTACGCCTTAAAGCTCATTCGTGAAAAGATGGATGATATTGATGCAATGCAAGCCACAACCGAAAGCATCCTTGACAATGTTTCGCCTGAAAAAATCAAAAAAT
>JAADDM010000003.1 GCA_013153955.1 Gammaproteobacteria bacterium
GTAGGTATCAGTTTAGGTCTACTATTATTCGGCCCTAAATTAATCAAAACGGTTGGATCAGAAATTACCGAATTAGATCAAATGCGTGCTTTCGCTGTTGCCATGGCTGCTGCCGTGGTGGTCATCATCGCGTCACAGCTTGGTCTACCCGTCAGTTCAACGCATATTGCCGTTGGGGGAATATTTGGAGTTGGTTTCTTACGTGAGTATCTAAAGCGTAGCTACGCTAAAGCGATTCAAGAAATTAAAGACCATCACCAAGGCGAAGATGTTGAAGAGATTAATGCTTACATTCGTCGCTTCGCAAATGCGCCTATTGATGAGAAAAAGTATATGCTTGCACAGCTTAAACAGAAGAAAGCGGAAGTTGAGTTAAGTAAAAAAGAGCGTAAGTCACTAAACAAGGTCTATCAAAAAGAGCTTGTTAAGCGTTCGGCATTCTTAAAAATTGTCGCAGCTTGGATTATCACTGTACCTGCTTCAGCGCTGATGGCAGCGATCATCTACTTCTCTATCAGAGGCATGATGCTACCTGGTTAACGTGTTAACTTAACGTATTGAGAAAACCCAACTAAAAGGGGCGGCCACTCAACTGAGTGACCGCCCCTTTTTTTATGAAAACAGAGGGGCATTAAGCCTTAGCCCTCTTCAAATCGACATGAAAAAGTAGACCCTTTACCGACTTGGCTCATCACCCGTAGATGGGCATGATGTTTATCCAAAACATGCTTCACAATCGCCAAGCCAAGTCCTGTCCCACCCGTTTGGCGTGAACGCGCAGTATCCACACGATAAAATCGTTCCGTTAAACGGCTTAGGTGCTCACTGGCGATACCTATGCCAGTATCCTCTACCTCAAACACTGCGCTCTGCTCTGTTGAGTACCAACGAACCGTAATATCCCCTCCTATTTCGGTGTAACGAATGGCATTGGAGATTAAATTAATGAACACACTTTTTAAAGGCTCTTCCACGCCTGAAACGACCAGTCCTGACTGTATTTCAAAGGATAAATTGTATTGATCACCATAGAGGTGCTTGGTATCAATTTCAATACTGCTGAGCAACCTATCGACCTTTACCTCTTTAAAACGGTTCACAAGGGTATCGGACTCAATTTTAGAAAGGGTTAACAGATCTTCGATAATGCTTTGCATTCTCTGTGACTGTTGAAACATCTGTTTCAAAGGGTTGTTCCAAGTGGCCGGCACTTTATCAGGCATATCAGTCATCATCTCAAGATAACCATTAATTACCGTTAACGGTGTTCGAAGTTCATGTGAGGCGTTTGCCACAAAATCCTTACGAATCTTGCCCAAATTGTAAAGTTCATGCACGTCCTCTAACAACAACAGGCGATGGGTTTTGTGGTAACTCAACAGCTGACAACTGTAGGTACGTGACATACCCATAAATTCGGTCATAAAAATAGGCTGTTCATAAGCGGAAGATTTTAAGTAACGTACAAAGTCAGGGTGTCTAACGAGGGACTCTATTTTATGGCCTACATCACTCTGTTTAAGCACTAATAAAGACTGGGCTGATTCATTAAACCACTCAATTTGATTATGCTCTGTCAACGATACAATCGCGATTGGCAGAGCCATTGAAGCGGCTCTAAACTGCTCTGATTTATAGTTTTGTAGGTCTGCACGCTTCTCAAGCGAGTGCTGTTTTTTAGAGACTAAGTAGGAGACCTCCCCCCAATACCCCGAGCTAGGAGGGAAAGCAGAACGGCTGCCCCCATGCATCCATTTTTCAAATTTATAGGCGCTCCAAAGCTGGCGTCCTATATAGAAGAATACATAAGCAACGAGCACCTCTACCCAAAGCTTAGAGACCCAAGCGACCACTAAAAACACCCAAAAAGAGGCTATTATCCAGGTCAACTCACGGCTCACCCCATTTGAAATACGATTAAACAAAGCGATTCCTATGCAACATTAAACAGATAAAAGCGAACACTTTTAAAAAGGGCGAAAAGGGTAAGGGTAAAGATAACAGAGCCATCTACTAAAGTGTACCAAACCGATAGCCCGCTCCGCGTACCGTTTGAATTACCTCTGCTTGATTGACGGGTTCGAGTATTTTACGCAATCGACGAATATGTACATCAACCGTTCTATCCTCTACCACAACGCTCTCTCCCCAAACGCGGTCTAACAACTGTAAGCGACTATAGACTCGGTTTGGATTCGACATAAACAGCTTCATTAATTTAAACTCGGTGGGGCCTAACTTAACTTCTTCACCCGCAACGGTAAAGCGATAGCTTGCAAGATCTAATGTTAAATCCCCCTGTACCACTACCTCGGATGAGGACTCAGATTGGTTCCGTCTAAGCAGTGCTTTTACCCTCGCAACAAGCGCTTTAGGAGAGAACGGCTTAACCACATAGTCATCCGCCCCCGCCTCAAAGCCTTGTACCTGATCATTCTCTTCGCCCCGTGCGGTAAGCATAATGATGGGCATCTTTGCAAAGCGCGCGTGGTTACGAATCCGCTCAGCAAGGCTAACCCCCGTCACACCCGGTAACATCCAGTCAAGCAGTAAACAGTCAGGAACAGATGTATTTAACATCTGCCAGGCCTGCTCTGCATTGGCAGCCTCGATCACTTCAAAGCCCGCAGACGACAAAGTAAAATTCAGCATATCCCTAATTGCTGCTTCATCCTCTACGACTAGAATTGTGGTGACTGCCATTCTCTTACTCCTCTGCGACTTTCGTCAAAAACGCTGTTAAACGGGTTTCGTCCATATTGCGGACATCCTTGCCCTTAACTAAATATATGATACTTTCCATGATATTCAAAGTATGATCTGATAATCGTTCACACGTCCTCTGGGTAGGGAGACAATAATCGTCACCAGTGGCAGAGAGGCCTCCACATTAGGGCTTTGAAAGCCCACATCATAGATATGGAATTCTAAGTGCATAAATTTATTTTCTAAATGTACAAAAGGTACATCAAAATCAACCGAAAAGGCGGTAGCTAATTAAACCTCACCGGCTTAAAATGACGGCCCGCACCATTTACACACTTAGCACGCACCAAAAAACATCCATTAACCCACCCTTTTATATCTAACTTTATTTAAATACTAAGCAAAAGCACCTAAAATCAACTGCTTACAAATATTAAAAATTAAGTGGCTTTTTGGCATGTTTCAAGCTAATATCAACTCGATTTAATTTTTACTTTAAGCCTTAAAAGGATAGAAAAGATGTCTCAAGAGATTTTCGATTTAATTAAAGAAAACGACGTAACGTGGGCTGACCTACGTTTTACAGATACGCACGGTAAAGAACAGCACGTATCTATCCCTGCATCAGCGATTGATGAAGATTTCTTCGTTGATGGTGAAACTTTTGATGGTTCTTCTATCGAAGGCTGGAAAGGGATTCATAACTCTGACATGATCCTTATGCCACAGACAGACGGTTTCGTATTAGACCCTTTCACTAACGATCCTACGATCATCATTCGCTGTATGGTTGTTGATCCTGCAAACATGGAGTCTTATGAAAAAGATCCTCGTGGAATTGCTAAGAAAGCAGAAGCTTATTTGAAGTCTACAGGCATCGCTGATGCTGCATTCTTTGGTCCTGAGCCTGAGTTCTTCGTATTTGACGACGTTCGTTGGGGCGCAGACATGTCTGGTTCTTTCGTTAAAATTGATGCTGATGAAGCGTCATGGAACTCTGCTAAAACATTTGCAGAAGGTAACGTTGGTCACCGTCCAGGTGTTAAAGGCGGTTACTTCCCTGTTCCTCCAGTTGATCAGCTACATGAAGTACGTGCAGATATCTGTGCAATGTCAGAAGCGATGGGCCTTAAGCTAGAAGCGCATCACCACGAAGTTGCAACAGCTGGTCAGTGTGAGTTAGCGGTTGCAGGTAACACGTTAACGGCTAAGGCTGATGAAGTTCAGATTCTTAAGTATGCTGTACACAACACGGTTCACGCACTAGGTAAGACGGCAACGTTCATGCCTAAGCCAATCGTAGGTGACAACGGTAACGGAATGCACATCAACCAATCACTTTCTAAAGATGGTAAAAACATCTTCGCTGGTGATGTATACGCAGGTCTTTCTCAGGAAGCGATTTGGTATATCGGTGGTCTAATGAAGCATGCTCGTGCATTGAACGCATTCACTAACCCTGGAACAAACTCTTATAAGCGTCTGGTCCCTGGTTTTGAAGCGCCAATCTTACTTGCATACTCTGGCTCTAACCGTTCTGCATCTATCCGTATTCCGTATGCACCTTCTGAGCGTTCTCGTCGTGTTGAGCTTCGTTTCCCAGATCCAACAGCTAACCCATACCTAGCGTTCTCTGCTTCGTTAATGGCTGGTCTTGACGGTATCTTGAACAAGATTGATCCAGGCGCACCTTCAGAGAAAGATCTATATGACCTTACCCCTGAAGAAGAGTCAGAATACAACACAGTTTGTGCCTCTTTAGAAGAAGCACTAGACGCACTTGACCAAGATCGTGAGTTCTTGACAGTAGGTGGTGTATTCACTGATGAGATGATCAACTCTTATATCGACTTGAAGATGGAGCATGTTACTAAGCTACGTGCAACAACTCACCCGATTGAGTTTGAACTGTACTACTCTGCATAATGCGTTAAGCATTTCAGACTAGCATCAGCTACAAAAAAGCCCGCTTTATGCGGGCTTTTTTGTGTCATTATTTTTTTATAAAACCCATTAATTTAATCCAAATTACTTCACGCCATAGGGCGTTATAAAGGCCTATTATTTGAAAGGTCATTTATTACGTGCTTAGTAAAGACTAAGACTCGAGTGTATTCCTCGCAAGAAAGGCTTGTGAAAGCGTACCACTGTCTAGATATTCAAGCTCACCGCCCATGGGAATCCCTTGTGCCAAGCGAGAGGCTTTAATACCGTGTTGCTTAGCCATCTGTAAAATATAGTGCGCTGTTGCCTCCCCTTCCACCGTTGGATTGGTCGCTAAAATCAGCTCTTCAATCGGTTCAGATGCTAAACGTAGAGCGAGCTGATCTAACCCCAGAGCCTCGGGCCCCACCCCATCAATCGGCGATAGATGCCCCATCAACACAAAGTATTTACCTCGAAAGATACCTGACTGCTCAATCACAGAGACATCCGAAGGCGTTTCAACAATGCACAACTCCGTTTTCAGGCGGCGTTCTGAGACACAAATGCCACACGTTGCCTCCTCTGTTAGGGTACGACACTGTGAACAGTGACCGACCTTTTCAATCGCTTCTGATAAAACAGAGGACAGCGTTGTGCCCCCCTTTTTATTACGCTCTAAAATATGGTAAGCCATGCGTTGGGCAGATTTAGGCCCAACCCCTGGCAGTACTCTAAACGCTTCAATAAGAGATTGAATTAACGGACTCTTCACTCAGATACTCCCAACCGTTTAAAAAGGCATCTTCATGCCAGGAGGAAGATCCATTCCAGCCGTTAACCCACCCATTCGCTCAGCAGAAACTTCCTCTACGCGACGTGCGGCACTGTTTACGGCTGCAGCAAACAGATCTTCCAACATCTCTTTGTCATCCATTAAGCTGTCATCTATTTCAACCTTAACTAACTCATGTTTACCCGTCATAGTGACTTTAACCATTCCGCCACCAGACTCACCTGAAACTTCCATCTTAGCCACTTCTTCTTGCGCAATCTGCATGTTCTTCTGCATATCCTGCGCCTGCTTCATCAAGTTACCTAATCCGCCTTTTCCACCAAACATAGTCTGTTCCTTTCTTTTTTCTAACTGTTTTAAATTAA
>JAADDM010000152.1 GCA_013153955.1 Gammaproteobacteria bacterium
TCTTCAAACGTCCATTTTCTGCCTGTAATGCGTGCAGGAGAGTTGGTTGGGATGTGTACTGAATCAGATCTTTTAGGTCGTGTCATTGTAGACCAGCTAGGGGTGCTTGAAGGGGTTAAGCCTGATACCGTTGCAGAGGTGATGCACACCGAAGTGATTACAACGACAGGCGATACCGATATTCGTCATATTGCTGCGGTATTGGCGGAATATGATGTGGGGGCTTTGGTGGTGATGAGTGAGGTGGGAGGGGTGATTGGAATTGTGACACGAACTGACTTAATTAAGCGTTTAGCGAATGACCCGCCTGTTGAATTGTATACCTGAGCATGGTTGGTTCTGCTGTTTTAACGGTAGTTTGAATATAAAAAACAACCTCTTCCTGATTAAAATGATGTTTGTAATGGTGGTTAGATTGCCGACAACCCATTCACTTAAATTTAAGAGAAACGCACTATTCTCTTTTTTCTCCACAATTCTTGTGTTTCCTTTTCAAAAAACCAGTTAATTCCTTTATAATATCCTGTTTATTTTGTCTATAAAACGGGGCTAATATTATTGTGTCATATTTAAAGCGTGTATTAATTGCTGGATTGTTAGTTTGGCTGCCGCTTGGGGTCACAATCGCCGTTATCAAGTTTCTGGTTGATCTGTTTGATCAAAGCTTATTGCTACTGCCTGAGCGCTTTCGTCCGGAGACCTTGCTAGGGGTCGATATTCCAGGGTTTGGTGTACTGCTCTCCTTAACGCTTATTCTGTTAACCGGTGTCGTGGTGGCTAACTTTTTAGGGACGCGCTTAGTGGCGTTGTGGGAGTCTTTTCTCTCTCGTATTCCACTGGTTCGTTCAATCTATAATGCCGTTAAGCAGATTGCCGAGGCGGTATTTGGCTCAGGGGAACAGACCTTTCAACGCGCCTACCTTCTACAGTATCCTCGTAAAGGGTTATGGACACTGGCCTTTCAAACAGGCAGTATTCAGGGCGAAGCTCAGATGAAGACAGAGATGAATAATGTCGTAAACCTGTTCGTGCCAACAACGCCTAACCCAACCTCAGGGTTCTTTATTATGGCTTCGAAAGATGAAATTATCGAGCTTGATATGGATGTTGACGATGCGTTGAAAATGGTGATATCAGGGGGGGTAATTGTGCCGGATATTAAGCCTCATATGAAGACCGAGGTCGAATAGACCTTTCTTGATAAACGATTGTTAGAAGCAACAAAGTATAAATAAAATTATAGAAAGTCAGGCTCAACTAAAATGAGCGTGGCATTAAACCAGTATTAAAATTTAGTTAAAAGGGTTATTAAGTATGCGTACACAATATTGTGGGCAAGTCACAGAGTCATTTATCGATCAAACCGTTACTGTTGCAGGTTGGGTGCACCGTCGCCGTGACCATGGTGGGGTAATCTTTATCGATTTACGAGATCGTGAAGGCCTAGTTCAAATTGTTGTTAACCCTGATACAGCTGAAATTTTTGCGAAAGCAGAGCGTTTACGTTCAGAGTGTGTTCTAAAAGTAACCGGAAAAGTTATTCCGCGTTTTGAGGGCACGGTTAACCCAAATATGGCCACTGGTATGATTGAGATTGTTGCTCAAGATATAGAGGTTTTGAGCATGGCTGAGCCGATTCCTTTTCAGTTGGATGAGAAAAACGTCAGCGAAGAGATTCGCCTGAAGTACCGTTATTTAGATTTGCGCCGTGAAGAGATGCAGAACACCATGATGTTGCGCTATAAAGTAACGCGTGCGATGCGCCGCTATTTAGATGACCAGAACTTTATGGATATTGAGACGCCGATGTTGACGAAGTCAACGCCTGAAGGCGCACGTGATTATTTAGTGCCGAGTCGTACGCATTTAAATAAGTCATTTGCACTGCCGCAATCGCCTCAGCTGTTTAAGCAGTTATTAATGATGTCTGGTTTTGATCGTTACTATCAAATTGTGCGTTGTTTCCGTGATGAAGATTTGCGTGCCGACCGTCAGCCAGAGTTTACTCAGCTAGATATTGAAACCTCTTTTATGGAAGAGGATGAAGTGATGGCCTTAATGGAAGGCCTGACTAAGAACCTATTTAAAGAAGCGATTGGAGTTGAGTTTGATTATGACTTCCCTCGTATGCCTTATTCAGAAGCCATTAAGCGCTACGGAATTGACCGCCCTGATTTACGGATTGATATGGAATTGGTAGATGTTGCTGATCTATTGCAGAACATCGACTTTAAAGTGTTCGCAGCCCCAGCTAAAGATCCTAAAGGGCGCGTTGCAGCCCTTAGAGTTCCGGGGGGTGCAAAGATTTCTCGTAAAGAGATTGATGCTTATACCAAGTTTGTTGGAATCTATGGTGCAAGAGGCTTGGCTTACATTAAGGTTAATGATCTCTCTGCTGGAATTGAAGGGTTACAGTCCCCGATTGTGAAATTCTTCCCTGATCAAGTGATGGAAATCATGGCTCGTGTAGGGGCTGAAGATGGCGATATCGTCTTCTTTGGTGCAGATAAAGCGAAGATTGTGAATGAAGCGCTTGGCGCGTTGCGCGTAAAAGTCGGTGAAGACCTAGGGTTGATGAACGGTGAATGGAAGCCTGTATGGGTGGTTGATTTCCCAATGTTTGAAGAGATTAACGATGAGGGGGATTTGACTGCGATTCATCACCCTTTCTCTCAGCCTAAAGCAACGACAGAAGAAATTCTTAATCACAAGAACCCTGAAGAGATGCTCTCTAAAGCCTATGATTTAGTCATTAACGGCTTAGAGGTCGGCGGAGGATCGGTTCGTATTCACAACTCTGAGATGCAAGCCGCGGTCTTTAAGATGCTGGGCATTACAGAAGAGGAAGCACAAGAGAAATTTGGCTTCCTATTGGATGCCTTGAAATATGGTTGCCCACCTCATGCAGGTATGGCATTTGGCCTAGATCGCTTGATTATGATTTTTGGTAATATTGATTCAATTAGAGATGTTATTGCCTTCCCTAAAACCCAGTCAGCCGCATGTCTACTAACAGCAGCACCAGGCCTGGTAGATAATACTCAGCTGGCTGATTTGGGCTTGAAATATAGAAAACCTGTGTTAGCAAAAACAAGCTAATCTATACGTAACTTGTTACTTTTAAAGTAGAAAGGTTCGTCTATATGGAGTTTATCTAAATGGCTCAACCCTCAGTTAATATTCCCGCCAATTTAAGTGCGCGCGTTCAGCAGCTTGCTGACAGTGCGCCCACACAGCCTTGGCTTAGCACCGCTGATAAAACGCTTCTGAAGCAAAAAATCAAAGCCTTGTTGAAACAGCATAATGCACAGCTCGTTGCCCACTACTATGTGGACGATGAGCTACAGGCGTTGGCTGAAGAGACAGGGGGGACGGTTGCCGACTCTCTTGAGATGGCTAATTTTGGTGCGCAGTCTCAGGCTGATAAGTTAGTGGTGTGTGGGGTACGTTTTATGGGAGAGACGGCTAAAATGCTCTCGCCTGAAAAAACCGTTCTTATGCCTGATTTAGAGGCAAACTGCTCATTAGATATTGGTTGTCCGGCAAAGGAATTTGCCGCATTTTGTGCGAACTATCCTGACCATACCGTGGTGGTGTATGCCAATACCAGCGCAGAGGTTAAGGCAGTGGCTGATTGGGTTGTGACGTCGGGTAATGCATTACAAATTGTGACGCACCTGAAATCACAAGGGCATAAAATTATTTGGGCACCTGATCGTCATTTAGGGGATTGGATTGAGAAGCAGACAGGCATTGAGATGATTCGTTGGCAGGGTCACTGTATTGTGCATGATGAATTCAAAACCTATGAACTTGAAAAAATGATGGTAGAGCATCCCGATGCTAAAGTGTTGGTTCACCCGGAATCGCCTACAGAGGTGGTTGCGTTAGCAGATGTTGTTGGCTCAACCAAAGTACTGTTAAATGCCGTTCAATCCTTACCTGATACACAGTTTATTGTGGCAACTGACTATGGTATTTTTTATAAAATGCAGCAGTTAGCACCCGGTAAAACGTTCATGATTGCCCCAACAGGCGGACACAGTGCAGCTTGTCAAAGTTGTGCGCACTGTCCTTGGATGGCGATGAATGGCTTACAAAACTTGGCCACGTGTCTTGAACAGCAAACGGGTGAAGTACTATTAGATGAAAACATTCGCCTCAAGGCCTTGGTTTCAGTTAATCGAATGCTCGACTTCTCTCGTCAGGCAGGCCTGGTTAAATAGCTCATCGGCCGATTTAATCAGCCTTGAGTTTTGCGACAAACGACTGCCAAAGCGTACATAATCATAAAGGATTCACTTGGCAACATTAAAACGCATCTTGGGCATTGATCCAGGGTCACGTAAAACAGGGTTTGGTGTGATTGAATCTGGACGCTACAATGCCACCTATGTGGTAAGTGGTGTGATTCGGGTTGAAAAGTTTTCAGGGGCTCAGCGCCTTAAAAATATTTTTGAATCTGTCTGCCAGATTATCGATCAATATCAGCCAGACGTGGTTGCCGTAGAGAAAGTCTTTGTTCATAAAAATCCCAAGTCAGCCATTATTTTAGGGCAGGCAAGGGGGGTTATTTTATGTGCTGCCGCCATTAAGGATGTACCCATTATGGAGTACACGCCGACACAAATTAAAAGTACGATTGTGGGTAAAGGCCATGCAGGTAAAGATCAGGTTCAATACATGGTTCAAAATATTTTAAAATTGACGGAGTCTCCGCAAGAAGATGCCGCAGATGCTTTGGCATGTGCGCTGTGCCACGATCGTTATATGTCATTAGGAATCGATCCAGAATTGATCTCTAAAGGCACAAAGTTTTAAGGAAAGTAGAGAGTATGATTGGATTTTTACGGGGTCAATTAGTTCAAAAGAAACCACCTATGTTGGTCTTAGATGTGCAGGGCGTGGGCTATGAAATTGAAGCACCGATGTCTACTTTTTATCAGCTAGAATCCGTCCAAGACAGTGTCACTATCCTAACGCATATGCATGTTCGTGAAGATGCTATGCTGTTGTTTGGCTTTGCGTCAGAGCCTGAGCGTGTTCTGTTTAAAACCTTGATTAAGGTCAATGGGGTCGGTGCAAAAATGGCGCTGGGTATTTTATCCGCAATGTCAGTCAATGAATTTTGTAGTTTTGTAGATGCAGCTGATATTACAGCATTGACCCGTATTCCTGGCGTCGGTAAAAAAACTGCGGAGCGCCTACAGATTGAGATGCGTGACCGTCTTAAAGTAGTCATTGAATCAGGGCAGCTCGCTTATCAAGCAAGCGAATCTTCCGTGCTCTCTCAAGACAGTAACTCACCTCAAGGGGCTATCTTTAGTAACTCAATCAAACAATCTGCCTGCGAAGCATTGGTCTCATTGGGCTATAAACCCGCTCAAGCAGAAAAAATGGTTGCCAGTGTCTATGAGGAGGGAGTACCCTTGGAGCAGATTATCAAACGTGCCTTGCAAGGGGTTAAGCTTTAAATGATTGAAACTGATCGCATTGTCGGCAGTCAGGAAGTGGCTGATGATATTTATACAGCCCCCTCTGTTCGTCCACAGCAGATAGATGAATACATTGGTCAAACAGCTGTTCGAGAGCAGTTACAACTGTCGATGGATGCTGCTAAGATGCGAAATGAACAGTTAGATCACGTGTTGCTCTACGGGCCACCAGGCCTGGGTAAAACCACTTTGTCTAATATTATTGCGCAGGAGATGGGTGTAACGTTACGCCAAACCTCCGGGCCTGTGATTGAAAAACCCGGTGATCTTGCTGCCATTTTGACTCGTT
>JAADDM010000194.1 GCA_013153955.1 Gammaproteobacteria bacterium
CTTCATTAGCATAACCCAATACCCCTTCGTACTCTCCTAATCTTTTAATTATTCTAGCAGGCACACCAGCCAACAAGATATTATCTTCCTCAAAACTCTTCGTCACTACTGCGCCAGCCGCCACAACGACATGAGTACCCAATCTAATTCCAGGAAGAACGACTACATTAGCTCCCAACCAGCAGTTATCCCCTAGCTCAATTGGTGGGGCGGGATCATGAATATCATAATCATTGAGATTATGGTTAGCAGAAATCAATTTAACACCTGGTCCGATACGGACACCGTATCCAATGTGTATTCCATTTATTGCTTGAATATATTGACCAATCATATATCCTGGCCAAGGACGGTAACCTTTACGTATAATCTTTTCCGGTGCTGTCACCTTAGAAGACCAATGAACAGGCCAGGGCACATGGCTATTGACACGTAAAATACGCTGGAAAAAGAAATAAGTAGCTACATTCCGCCAGCCTACTACCCTGGCCTGCCGGCGTAGAGAATCAGGAAAGAGAAAGGAAAAAAAGGCTGCAACAGACTTTAGCATTTTTTTCATAGAAAAACTCCACATTGAATAAACAACTCTTTCAAATAAAAACAAATGAAAACGGGATATCACATTAGCGTAACATCAAACGTATAACATCTTGAATTTCTGGCACAAAAACAACTAAGCCAACAACATAAAAAAATCCAAACAGCACCGCACTCCCTAAGACAAGTAGCGGATTAGCATTAACAAATTGCAAATATACCATCGTAGCCCCTACAGGAATAATCAAAAGCAATTGTGGCAATAACACCTTAAAAATATGTCGCCAATGAATACCCACCAAATTCATCAGCCAAATCACAAGATACCCATAAACAAGAATGCCGCTGACAGAAAACAAAGTCAAAGCCAGTCTGACATTACCCATCATGCCGCCAATTACAAGAGAAATCAATCTGGTTACAAATATCAAACCATTGATTATAAGCCCGAACTCTTGTTTCTCTAACACAGAGCTGAGAATACTCAAGGGAGAAGAGATAAACCAGACAAAGGCCCAAGGACTTAGAATCTGCAAATAAACACCAGCTTCACGCCATCTTTCCCCAAAAAATACAGAAAACAAATCTGCACCAATGAACGACAGGAGGAGCATTGGGAACAAACCGAAGAGCGTCAACTTTCTAAAGGTAGAATCAACCAATGCAGTGAGAGAGCCTTTATTATTAGCTTCCGAGGCCCGCTGGAAGAAAACCTGCGAAATCGATCGACCAATCAAGCTCATGGGAAGCTGCACGATCCTGAAACCCAAGGAATAAAACCCCACCACTTCGGTGGAAAAATATGCTGATAATAGAAATGCTGGCAACTGCCACGATGCCGTATTCAGCAACGTAGCCCATGTAGTGTAAAGGGGGAATTTACGATAACGCCTTATATTGGCCAACATAGATTTTCTACTGACAGCTCGCCGAAATAAATTCCAATCATTTCGCCACACATACCATCCCAACACCCCGGTCGCCACAGCCTGTCCCACAAGCCGGGAACTAATCATTGCACCACCACTATTATAGCCAACAGACCCCAAAGTGATAGTTGTAGAAGTAGTGATAACTGAATTTGAAACTTTAACAACTGACATTCGCCCGAAACGTTTCAAACGCGAAAGCCAATAATTAAAAGTGATAATAGAACCAGCAAAAAACACCCCCAGGGCAGTCAACGGCAAATATGGAGCCAGATCAGGCGCATTCAAAATCCGTAAAAGAGGATATTGTACCCATCTTATGAGTAATACCGTTAACAAACTTACAACCAGAGTAATGCCCAAGCTCACCCCCACCAAATTAGCAGCATCAGCATCATCAGCTGGCAACATAATCGCCCGCTCGTAACGCATGGTTGCAAATACCGCAATCACCGCTACCACAGAAGAGAAAAGTGCAGCTACACCAAATGCTTCTGGAGCAAAAAGCCGCGACAGAATCGGCGCAGCCAAAATGCCAAGAGCCTGAGCAAATGTTGTACCTGAAACCAATTTTAGGACATCACCAGCAAACCCCGTTGTCTTCTTCGATTTTGTATTTTTTGATACTCCTGAATCTAAATCACTTCTTCTATTATTATTTTCCATTCTTGGAGTCTGAGATATTCGATTAGATGCAGATGATTGGGAAGATGAATCGCTCAAAGTATATTCGAAAATTGTCAACGTCGGGCATATCCCTAAATGACGCCGCCCATGCTCCGCCCGCCAGCGCAAACCGCCGACATGAAGAAGCACACGCGGCATCACCTGGAGCTAACTGAGCTACAACAGATCGACACCTATGATTAAAAGAAATTCTAGTAGCAAAACTGATGGCTACGCCTGCCAACAAGTTTCCCGATACACTGAATTCCAGTCTTTAATTATACCCTTAACGTCCCTTCATGCCCAAAATGACCTGAATCGTTTTCAGAAACACAGCTAAATCGATAAATGGGCCTAAATGCTTTATGTAATACAAATCATATTGCAATTTGACAAAACTATCCTCGGTAGAGGAAGTATATCTATAACTCACCTGCGCCCAACCGGTAATGCCCGGCTTCACCGCATGGCGCAAACCATAGAATGGAATTTCCTCCGACAGATCTGCAACTATCTCCGGTCGCTCGGGCCTGGGCCCGATGAGCGACATTTCCCCTTTTAGCACATTCCAAAACTGCGGCAGCTCATCTAACCTGGTTTTGCGTAGATACTTACCCAAAGGCGTTATTCGTGAGTCATTCTCTTGCGCCCACACCGCACCAGTATCTCGCTCCGCATCAGTAATCATGGAACGAAACTTGATAATCTCAAAAAGAGATCCATTCTCTCCCATCCTGAACTGGCGATAAAACACTGGACCCGGATGCCTGCTCAGATGATTCCCCAGCCAGATAAAAGGTGTCAGCAATACCACTAGCACCAAACCAGGAATAGCAACCGCTACATCCATCAAACGCCGAATAGCCAAATAAAATCTCAATCCAGAAGGACGATGAATGGGAAGCAGCACGCTCAAATCTTGTCCAGCATGTTGCACCGGCACTCTACCAGTCAACCGCTCATAAAGGGCAGGAAAAGTGGTAATATGAATCCCCATCTCAAAACAGGTAAGAATAGCACGGAAAAACTGGGAACTAAGTCGTTGAGTATCGGTAACTGCAATAATTATTTCATCAGGATCCAATTCCTTTACCAATGCCACAAGATCCCTACCCGTTCCTAAAACCGGTACACCATCTATAACTTGCCCTTGCTTGGCAGGATCATCATCTACAAATCCCAGCCATTCATAGCCTATCCCCAGATAAGAATCCTCTATCTGAGACGAAGATTGTTGCACAGCTCGTAGTAAAGTACGTCCCGACCTGCCCGCGCCCACAATTAACGCCCGGTGATGAAACGAAGGCTGGGAAAAAATTGTAGCGTACAAAAATCGCCAAAGGCTGATTCCAGCCAAACCAACCAAAAACAGCAAAAATATCTGCGTGCGCCGCTTGGGCAAAACCGGAGTCAAAAAGGGGAGAAGAGTATAAATAATCAAAGTGATCAATGCCGCCATACCCGTAGACCACACCGAATTGATAGCACTGGCAGCCCGAGACAAATCATAAACCGAGAAAAACGAACTAACAACCAACCAAATGATAGAAAGCAAAATCATATACCAGGGGATCCGCCCCAGCATCCAATTGAATACAGACTTGGGCCACAAAGATAACATCAACAGCAAAGCACTGTTGAGAATAAAAAGATCAACCACGAGCAACAACAGCTTACGTTCGGAAAACTGAAGAGAAAATCGAGACTGGCGTTTATGATTTTGATACATCAGGCGCTTCCTCCGCAGAATTGACGACAGCAAGTAAAACAGATTCCATCTTTCTAGTCAAGACCTCCCGATTCAGCCGCTCCTCTATGCAGCGACGACCATTTCGTCCCCAAACCCGGCCAGACTTTCTATCTGTAAAAATCTGCAAGATAGCAGCAGCCAAAGCTTGAGGATCATCTCCAGGCACAGAAATTCCGCCCTGACATTCCTCTACCAAACTTCCTCCCTCGTCGCCCACAGCGGCAACAATAGGCTTTTCATAGGCCCAGGCTTCCAACAACTTATATGGCACAGCCCCCCGCACATCTTTAGCCAAAGTAGCCAGACACACATCAGCCATATTCAAAATACCAGGCATCTCTTCTCGCGGCTGCGGTGGCAAGAGCGTCACATTGGATAATTTCAAATCAGCAATACGCTGCGCCACCTCCTCTCGGCGGGCGCCACCTCCTACGATGAGAAAATGGATTTGTTCATTCTCTTGCAGCAAGGCCGCGGCCTCAACCACCGAAACCACATTCTGCATAACCCCAATCAGACCAGCAAACAGCGCCACAAACTTATCCTCCAGGCCCAAGCGCTTCCTGGCCGATGGCGCAGACCGATCCACTAGCTCCAAATCTACGCCATTGGGTACAAAATGAACTAGCTCTGCGGGCACACCTCGGGCCTGCAAACGGGCATGAATATCACGCGTAACTGCTACCACACCAGCCGCACGGTGATAAATAAAATCTGCCAGATGCGACCATATTCGCTCCATGAGCGAACCAGCCTTGAAAACCCCCACATCCACCGCAGTCTCGGGCCAGATGTCTCGCACTTCCAGCACCATAGGCACATGCCAATAGCGAGACAAAGCCACGCCCGCTAGTCCCAGGAACAATGGGGGAGACGAAACCACAATTACATCAAAAGGCCCAGACAACCGTCGTCCATACCACCAGGCAGAAGCAACAAAAGAAAGATAATTTGCCATACGTCGCCAGTTACTACGGGAGGATGAAGTATAACGCCAGGCCCGATAAACTACCATCCCATCCATATCCTCCTGCATCCATCGCCGTCCACGATAAGATTCTGGCATATCCTCCATGAGATAACTGGGAAAACCAGTCAAAACCGACACCTCGTGTCCAAAGCGGGCCAGCCAACGGACCATGCTATACGCGCGGGATGATGCAGCTCCGATTTCAGGCGGGAAATAGTGGGTCAAATACAAAATGCGCATGAAAAATGAGAAGGCAAAATCGGTAAAATCAATCACCTAATATCTTATCATAAAACGTCAGTAGCTTAGACCTTTCCGCTTCCCATGAATACCGCTCTTCCACCATCTGGCGTCCCCTTTCTCCCATTTGACGAGCCATATCTGGATGAGAAACAAGATAATCAACGGCTCCGGCAATGGCCGAAGCATCCTTGGGATCGACAAAAATCGCTGCGCCATCAAAAAGCTTGCGCCAATAAGTAAAATCTGACATTACCATAGGCAAAGAACAGGCCATATATTCAAAAGCCTTGACCGGCATACTAACCAAATAATTCTGCTGTGGATAAAGCGTTACCAATCCAATCTGGGCTAACTTTAAATAACCATAAACATCATTGACATCGACAAAACCCAAATAATTTGTATGTCTCCACCCAGAAAGCGATACACATTCATTCCTGAACTCTTCATTGAGCCATCTTCCTAACAGCAATAATTCGACCTCACCTTGCAGTATATCCATTGCCTCAATAATTTCCCGAATACCGCGAATAGGCATCAATCCTCCGGCATAGATTGCGGCAGGCCTGACAACATCGATCTCTGCCCTTCTTGCTCTATCAATCATGCTCAGAACAGGAAAATTATGTAGCGTTATAGATTTGTGAGCAGAAAAATGAGCAGTAATCTCAGGAATAGCTCCCACAA
>JAADDM010000176.1 GCA_013153955.1 Gammaproteobacteria bacterium
AGTTTGCTGGAATTATTCGTCCAGAGGATATTCAGCCTGATAATACGATTTCATCGGTTAAGGTTGCTGATATTCGTTTAGTTTATAAGGATGTGGGGATGTCTGGTGACAGTGCTAGGACTGGCGCGGGTACACGCTGGTTAACCAAATACTGGCCTCTATAGGGTCATATTGAATACATTATTTAAATTTAAAACAACCAGGCCTGGTTGTTTTATTGAAAAGTTTTTTCTGGTCTTTGGGGTGAATTTCACCCTATTTTTTTGTCTAAAATTTAGTTAGAAGTCTATTTGTCTTACAGGCCTCGGCCGATTAATCATTTTCTTTAATGCTTAATGATCTGGCTTGGCACGTCAAATGCTCTATAGTTATTACCGCCAGAGTAGGCGTATAATAAAGATTATAAAAAACAAATACTTACCAGAATAAAGAAAACTCCAAGGGGAATTCATATGTTAATGCGAAAAGTTGTCATATTTTTGACGATGTTAATGGTTTGGAGCAGTTATAGCTACGCTGAGCGCATTAAGGATATTGCAAATGTAGGTGGTGTGCGTTCTAACCACTTGATTGGCTACGGGCTAGTGGTGGGCTTAACCGGATCTGGTGATAAAACGCCTTTTGCAGAGCAGAGCTTGCTGAGTATGTTGAATAAATTTGGGATTCATATGCCTGCTGGCGTTAAAACAAATGCAAAGAATATAGCCGCAGTTGCTGTGCATGCCGAGCTACCTGCATTTGCTAAACCTGGTCAAAAAATTGATATTACCGTCTCGTCTCTTGGTAATGCAAAGAGTTTACGGGGAGGTTCTCTGATATTAACGCCTTTAAAAGGGGTCGATGGCAATGTATACGCTTTGGCGCAAGGTAATTTGGTCGTCGGTGGGCTAGATGCAAGTGGTGCAGATGGATCAAGAATTACGATTAATGTCCCCAGTGTTGGTCGTATTCCTGATGGCGCAATGGTTGAACGTACTGTTAATACAGGGTTTGAATTAGGTAATACGATTAGCCTTAATTTAAAGCGTTCAGATTTTACAACCGCAAATAATTTGGTGACGGCAATTAATGATTTATTGGGAGAAGGAACAGCGAGTGCTGTGGATGCCAATACCGTCGAGGTAATGGCACCTAGAATCCCCAATCAAAGAGTCTCTTTTTTATCTGTGCTTGAGAATATTGAAGTTGTACCTGGTGAGAGTTCAGCAAGAGTGATTGTTAACTCTAGAACGGGTACGGTTGTGATCGGGCAGCATGTTCGTGTTAGCCCTGCTGCCGTGACTCATGGTGGTTTAACGGTCAAAATCACAGAGCAGGTAGATGTATCACAAGGCAACCCTTTTGCTGGTGGGGATACCGCCGTTACACCTGATAGCTTAATCAGTGTTGAAGAGATTGGCAGTGGTCATATGTTTAAGTTTCCTAAAGGCGTCTCTTTAGATGATATTGTTCAAGCTGTTAATAAGGTAGGAGCGGCACCAGGAGATCTAGTAGCCATTTTAGAGGCGCTTAAGCAGTCTGGCGCACTTAAAGCAGATTTAATGATTATTTAGTGGAAAGGATATAGAATGGAAGTTTCAGGCCTTAATAAATTACAGTCTAGCTTGCAGCCACACCAAAGCTCAATGGTTCAAGCACATCATAACTATGCTGATATAAATGCATTAAATGATTTGAAAAAAACTGCTAGAGAAGATCAAGAGGCTGCTTTAAGGCCTGTTGCAGAGCAGTTTGAAGCTATTTTTGTACAACAGATTTTAAAAGAGTCTCGAAAAGTCAGTTTTGATGATGGCTGGCTAGATGGTAATCAGGGCGACTTTTATAAAGATTGGTCTGATAAACAGCTCTCTTTGACATTATCTTCTAAAGGAACGCTAGGGTTTGCCGATAACTTAGTTAAGCAGCTCCTCCCAAGTATTTCAAATACAGCAAAAGTCCCTAGTTCAAAGGATTCTGCTGTAGAGGGTAGTGAGGCTTTAGAGGTGAATGGGGCGAATAAAGCATCTATTCAGTCAACAGAACAAGCGCTCTCTCTACGTGCTTTCACACAAAAATAAAGACCCCCTAAATATTCTGATTAGAATAAGGAATTAAATTATGGCTGACATGCTAAATATTGCTTCGCTCTCGCTGAATACTTATCAAAAAGCGCTAGAGGTGACAAGTCATAACATTGCCAATGCCTCGACAGAAGGCTATAACCGACAGCAAATTATTATTGAGAGCAGTGCGCCAGGAATTAGCGGAAGTGCTTATCAAGGTAGTGGGGCAAGTGTGGGGGGCATTGAGCGTGTCTATTCAGAGTATATGCAAACCCAGATGTATTCTAGTCAGTCCATGAAAAACCGTTATGAAACGCAAGAGAGTCTTGCGACTCAGGTTGAGGGGATTGTTGCGAGTAATGATGAGGGGGTACAAGAGTTTATGGGGCGATATTATGACTCCCTTCAGTCACTATCCAATAATCCAACCTCTCCAACCAGTCGCCAACTCGTACTTCAAGAGGCTGAAAATTTAGAGAGTCATCTTGGAAATCTAAGCTCAGTACTCGGCGATATCAGTGATCAAACAAACAGCCAAATCTCTGATGTGGTCACGGAAGTTAACAGCCGTTTAGTTTCTATTCAAGAGATGAACACAGAAATAGATCATGTTTTAAAGAATACAGGTAATCAACCGAATGATCTAATGGATAAGCGAGATCAGGCCATTCTTGAAGTGAGTGGTTATATGGATATAAAAGCGTATTACCATGAAAATGGCAGTGTTGATCTTTATACTGCAGGCGGCAGAGTCCCGTTATTATCCAGTAACACTTTAATGCAATTAGAGGCCAGTAATAGCGCCTACCAAGCGGAAAATAGAACAGAAGTATTTGTTTATATAGGCGATCAAAAGCAGGTTATCAGCGACAAAATTGTTGGTGGAGAGTTGGGGGGTCTTTTAGATTTTAGAGATAATATGCTTGGTCAAGCCCAGAATGATTTAGGCGTTACATTAAACGGCATGGTCTCTTCGATGAACTGGCAGAGTTACCAAGGTTACGATACAAATGGTAATGCAGGTGGAAATGTATTTACTCCATTGAATATGACGGCAATGGATAACGTTGAAAATACTGGGCCAATCTCAGGCTTAGACATTAAAGTCAGTTTTAACCCGAATGCAGGTGTTTCTGAACCGCCTTATGATGGGGCAACTGCGTTAAGCAGTCAGCCGGCTACTTATGGTGATAAGCTGACTTATTTAGAGAAAGCAAATACTGAGATTGGTCAGTTTGAAGCACGCGAGTATGAGCTATTCTATAATCAAGCGACAGACGCGTTTGATTTTTTCGACTACCAAACTAAGCAGCCAGTAGTTGATGGCACAGGGGCTCCTATTGCGGTGGCGAGAGGTACTGCCACAAATGTTGAAGGTATGTACTTCGACTTTACGACAGTGGTTGCGGTACCAGATGATGGAGACTCCTTTCTTGTTAAGCCTCATCAACAGATACTGGAAAGCTTTACTGCAGAAATGAATGATATCGAAAAAATTGCAACGCGAGGTCAAAGCCCTGTTGATGCGAATAATGATGGTTCAATTAATGATGAAATGCCAGCAGCAGCAGGGGATGGTGACAATGTAAACGTGGTCAATATGGCTTCCTTGCAGTCAGCCAAAATGCTTTTTGCAGATTCATCAGGTAAGGCAACTGAAAGCATACTGGGTGGTTATTCAAAAATGGCCGTTGATGTGGGTATGTATGTAAGAGGGACCGATATTCAATTGACAGCTCAAACCAGTGTATTCGATGTGATGGTGGCGCAACGCTCCTCTTATTCGGGCGTGAGTTTAGATGAAGAGGCTGCTAATTTAGTCAAATACCAGCAAGCTTATCAGGCATCTGCACAGATTATATCAACGGTTCAAGAGCTTTTTAGAACCTTATTAGACATCTCACGATAGTCAGCTTAAGAGAGGCATTTAGATGAGAGTTTCTACCAGTTTATTTCATAGTATGGGCTTACAGTCGATTCAAAAGCATCAAGAAGATGTTTTAGATTTGCAAGTAAAATTAAGTACGGGTAAGCGAGTGAATGCTCCAGGCGACGATCCTGTGGCATTGAATCAAATTCACTCTCTTAATCGAACGATGACAACGATTGATCAGTTTGCTAAAAATGGTGAGTATGCAAAGTCACAGTTGACTCAAGAAGAGACCTCTCTTTCTGACTCGATTACTCAGCTTCAAAGAGCTAGGGAGCTTGCGGTACAAATGTCGAGTGGAACCTATGGGCCGACTGATAGACAGGCTGCCGCGGCAGAAGTTGACCAGATTATTCAACAGACAAAAAATATGATGAACTATCGTAATTCGGAAGGTGAGCTCATGTTTGCGGGGAGTGCTGCACTGGCAGAGCAAGCTTTTGTCGAGGACGTAAACAATCCCGGCTACTACGCCTATATAGGTAGTACCAATGCGGTTGGGCAGTTTGAGTCAGATGGCGTAACCCCTGTTTATGAGCCTTTAGCTGGTTATGGTGCACGTTTTATTCAAGTAGGCTTTGATGCGGATAATAAACTGTCGGCCGATGATAAAGGTGACTCTAGCCGAATTCGACTGTCTGATAATGGCGCGGATGTATTTAATATTACAACAACCACGGTTTTTACAGGAACTCCTGACCAGAATGTTTTGAATGTATTAGTTGAGTTAAAAAACTCTCTGCAATCGGGTGCTGCACCAGCTGCTGGTGTTTTGGATGATTTAAAAGCGGGAATTGATCAGTTGTCCAAAGTGCGAGCAGATATAGGGGGGCGTCAAAACAGAATTGAAGCTCAGTATGATGCTGGAGAGTCTTTTAAGATTGCACTTGAAGAGCGAAGAATGGGCTTGGAAGATATGGATATTGTGAAAGGGGTAACAGACTTGACTCAGAGCCAAAATGCCTTACAGCTGGCTCAGCAAGTTTTTAGCCGAGTTCAATCAATGTCCCTTTTTGATTACCTTAGATAGCTTTATTATGTTGATTTAGGTCTTGTGAAAACTTGGCCTTGCTCTTGCTGAAAGCCTCCTAACTGGAGGCTTTTTTGTGCGAAATCAAACACTATCTTTTATTATTCTATTAATGACAGGGTTTACCCTTGTGTTGGTGGCAAGCTATTTGTCGCACTTCCAATCTTGGGTATCACTTACTCAGAGTACTGATAAAAGTATTGTAGAACAACAGGTTAGTTACTCTGGAATTCGTTCTATTAGCAGTCTATCGTCTTATAGCGCATCTTCACCTGCATTAACAGAGACGAAGAAGGTTGAAAGTCAGTTTTTGGAGAGTTCGCCTAATGTAAGTTTAGGTGTCAAAAAACCAGCGCAGTCTTTAACAGGCTCCAAGCCACTTACTTTGAGTCGTGACGCTGGACTTGCCCTTAAAGACTCTTTTCCAATCGATTTTCCTGTATTTGTTGAGTATGAAGATGAGCTTTTACTCGAGTTTCCAGAATCATTCTCTTCTCAAATTGAGATTAAACGGGCAATTAGCCGAGTGTTATTGAGCTCAACAGAGATTGACCAGAATGACTTAGTTAGCTTAAAGGCCATACAAAGTCATATGAAGCCACTGTATTACAAAAAAATTCAGAATCAGTACGGGCGACCTATTCGTTATCCTGCTGCCGCTAGTCAATATGCTGACTATCTATTAAAGAATCATTCAGAAGAAATTATCGATGGTAGCCTGAAATACTTAGTTGTCCACATTCCATTAGTTG
>JAADDM010000187.1 GCA_013153955.1 Gammaproteobacteria bacterium
AAATAGTGTTCTTATGCTATTTTTGATTTAAAACCAGGCTTTGTTCTGGTTTTTTTATACCTTGAGTTAAGGATTACGATGTATTTATAAAGTTAAATTACTTCAGAATCGAATAATATTGAACGGGAATAGAGTTTCTATATCAGCATAAGAAGATATGATTCGTTAATTTTTAGCGCATCCGTATACTGGCTATATTAAAGTTTAATTCTATTTATAACGCCATTAAAAAGAGAGCACCATGAAATATTTTAAAAAAGCACTCCTTCCTATTGCTATGGGGCTGATACTGGCTACACCTGTACAGGCTGAAGAACCGATGACAGTAGATGTCTCCCGTATTACGATGGATGTCGCAAATACCATCGCGTTGAATACGGTTAAAGCCTGTCGTGAGAAGGGGATTCCTATCAGTGTGAGCGTGGTCGACCGAAGTGGGCTTGTGCAAGTTCAGTTACGAGATACCATTGCACCAGCCGTATCCTTGGATATTAGCCGCCAGAAGGCTTATACGGCTGTCATGTTCAATGTGAAAGGGTCACAGTTAAGTGCTCGTTCAAATAGCCCTTTGCAAACGATGGGAGCAGGTTTGGCCTTTATGGCAGGGTCAGCCCCAATTTCGGCAGGAGGGAAAACGTATGGAGCGGTGGGCGTGAGTGGTGCGCCTGATGGTATGGATGATGAAGCCTGTGCGATAGCTGGCATTGAGTCTGTGCTAGACGATTTAGAAATGCAGTAAGCTAAATAGTGATTTAGAGATGGCGTATATTTTAGCCTTGTAGAACCCAAAAAGCCCTCAGAAGTGAGGGCTTTTTTTTTGTAAGGGCGGGAAAGGATCTTCCCTTTAATTTAACGCTGAAATATTGGGTGGCGTTAAATTTCTCCCCAATTTTTACGCTTAGCAGGAGGTCTAAAGAATCTACCCATCAGCAAGCCAAGCAGTAATACTCCGCCTCCGGTTAAGAACCACTGCCGACGAACAGAATCATCAGATTGGTCAATCTGCTCTTTCATAATCGCATTTTGATTCTCTAGCTCATTTAAGCGCTTTTTCATCTGCTGGTTCTGCTCGTCTAATTGAACTGCGTTACTGGACAAGGCTTTAAGACGGCTTAGTTCATTTGCCTGCTCAAATTTCTCCTGTTTGATAGAAGAGAGCTCAGTATCAGAAGATTCAAAGCGTACCTTTAAAGTATCAAGTTCCTGCTGAAGTGCATTAAACTTCTCCTCAACGGAGGAGGTTTTAGCCACTTGCTTCTCTAAACGAACTTTAGCAATCGGTTGATTTTGGAGTACGCTTGAAGGCATCCAGCCGGTAATGGTTCGATTGCCTTTCTTGAATTGGATGCTCGCCCAACCTTTGCTGTCGACCTCGATAATCTTAACAGGTGTACCTGACTTCAACATGTGACTAATTTTGTATTTATAGCCAGCTCCACGTCTAACGGGAATGTCGACAGAGTCTGTTACATAGTTGGTATAGCCTTTGGTGGCTGCCATGGCAGAACTCTGTCCTACAAGCAGTAAAACACCTAAGGTAACCGCTGTTAAAGCGGTTTTAAATGCGTTCAATGAGTACATTTTATAGTGCATTAATTTTTTCATTTTGAGCCTCTAAATTCTTGAGTGCGGATTCATAGCCAGCTAATTTTTCGCGTTCGGCTGCAACAACAGCCTCAGGGGCTTTTGCAACAAAACCAGCATTGCCAAGCTTGCCAGAAAGACGTTTGATTTCACCTTGCAGCTTTCCAATCTCTTTACCAAGGCGTGCAATTTCAGCCTCTTTATCAATTAAGCCTGCCATTGGAATCAGTACCTTCATCTCTCCGACGAGTGCAACGGCTGATTCGGGTGCAGTAGACTCATCTTCTAGTACTTCAATAGAGGCGAGTTTTGCTAGAGAGAGCAGGTAAAGCTCGTTGTTATTTAACCAGGCCTGGTCGTTTTCGTTTAGATCCGCTAATAAAACGGGTAGGGCTTTACTTGGCGCAATGTCCATCTCAGAGCGGATTTTACGTACACCGACGATAAACTTCTTAACCCATTCCAATTCAGCCATCGCCTCTAAGTCAATCTTAGATGCATCCGCTTCAGGATACGGCTCAAGCATGATCGTGTCGCCCTGTTTACCCGCAAGTGGGGCAACAGACTGCCAAGCTTCTTCAGTGATAAAAGGAGTGATAGGGTGTAGTAGTCTCAATATGGTTTCTAAAACACGTACCAGTGTTTTACGTGTACCGCGTTTTTCTGCTTCGGTGCTGTCTTTGTTTAGAATAGGTTTTGCCAGTTCTAAATACCAGTCACAGTACTCATTCCATGTAAACTCATAAAGTGCCGTGGCGGCTAAATCAAAGCGGTATGCATTGAACTGTTTCTCAACTTCGGCCTCAACTTGCTGTAGGCGAGAGACAATCCATTTATCAGCAAGTGACAGTTGGCTGTCAGCTTGCTCATCAATGCCGGTATCAAAGCCTTCGGTATTCATTAAAACGTAGCGTGTTGCATTCCAAAGCTTGTTACAGAAGTTTCTGTAGCCTTCGGCACGTTGTAAATCAAAACGGATATCGCGTCCCGTTGATGCCAGTGATGCAAAGGTGAATCGAATGGCATCTGTTCCGAATGCAGGAATCCCATCTGCAAATTGTTTACGGGTTGATTTCTCAATCTTAGCGGCCTTATCAGGCTGCATCATGCCGTAAGTACGCTTTTTAACCAAATCTTCTAGCTCAATCCCGTCAATTAAGTCGATAGGGTCCAGTACGTTACCTTTTGACTTGGACATCTTTTGGCCTTCGCCATCACGTACCAAACCGTGAACATAAATCTGTTTAAAGGGAACTTCGCCTGTGAACTTTAAGCCCATCATAATCATTCTGGCAACCCAGAAGAAGATGATATCAAACCCTGTAACCAGTGTTGAAGTTGGGTGGAACTTCTCTAGTTCAGGAGTCTTTTCAGGCCAACCAAGGGTTGAGAAAGTCCAAAGTGCAGAGCTGAACCAAGTATCAAGCACGTCATTGTCTTGGTTGAGCGGTAAGTCTGCTGCAAGTTGGTGTTTTTCACGTACTTCAGCTTCATCGCGACCGACGTAGACATTGCCTTCATCGTCATACCAAGCAGGGATTCTATGCCCCCACCAGATTTGGCGTGAGATACACCAATCTTGAATGTTGTTCATCCATTCAAAGTAGGTGTTCTCCCAGTTTTTAGGAACAAACTCAATGTCCCCGTTTTTAACCGCATCAATCGCAGGTTTTGCCAGTGACTCAACCGCAACATACCACTGGTCTGTTAGTAAAGGCTCAATAACAGCTTGTGTACGGTCACCACGAGGCACCATTAAAGTGTGGGGCTTAATATCAACCATCAGGCCAAGCGCTTCTAAATCTGCAACGATTGCTTTACGCGCATCATAGCGATCTAATCCACGATATTGCTCGGGCGCTTCATCGTTAATGGCGGCATCATCGGTTAGAATGTTGAGCATCGGTAGATTGTGACGTTTTCCCATCTCATAATCGTTAAAGTCATGTGCAGGGGTGATTTTTACACACCCTGTTCCAAACTCTGGATCAACATAGTCATCGGCGATAATGGGGATTTCACGGCCCACTAAAGGCAGGGTGATGGTTTGTCCAATTAGGTGCTGGTAGCGTTCATCATCTGGGTGAACGGCAACCGCTTGGTCTCCTAACATGGTTTCTGGACGAGTCGTTGCAACGACTAAAGCACCAGAACCATCGGTTAGGGGATAGCGCATGTGCCACATGTGGCCTTGCTCTTCTTCAGAGATAACCTCTAAATCTGAAACGGCGGTATGTAGTACAGGATCCCAGTTTACAAGGCGTTTTCCTCGATAAATAAGGCCCTCTTCATGGAGGGTAACAAACACCTCTTTGACGGCATCAGATAAGCCATCGTCCATAGTGAAGCGTTCACGAGACCAGTCGGGCGATGCGCCCATGCGGCGAAGTTGTTTGGTGATTGTGCCACCCGACTCTTCTTTCCAGTCCCAAATTTTATCAATGAACTTCTCACGACCAAGGTCATGGCGGCTTAATCCATCGGCTGCCAGTTGACGCTCAACCACCATTTGAGTTGCAATCCCTGCGTGATCCGTACCAGGCTGCCAAAGGGTGTCTTCTCCCTTCATACGGTGATAACGAATCAGGGTATCCATAATGGTGTCTTGGAACGCGTGTCCCATGTGTAGGCTACCGGTTACATTCGGCGGCGGAATCATGATGCTATAAGGCGCGGCATCTGGGTTTTGAGGCTTAAAATATCCTCGGCTTTCCCAAGTTTGATACCATTTTGTTTCTATTGTATTTGGATCGAAATGCTTTTCCATAGGACTCTTAATCTACTTGTCAATTTTTAAATAATAATCGAATGATTATATCAATCGTAGCGGCATAAGTCTGCAAATGTCGCGATATTGAGTGCCTAGTTAAGGTGAGATTTTGATGTTAGGGTGCGTATTTGCCTAAAACCCTGTTCAAAATAGGTAAATGCCTAAAAAGTATGGTTGAAAATTAGCTGCAAATTGTTTGGATAGGCTTTGTTGAGAGTGATATTTTTAGGTAAAAAAACAGCAGATAGTTTCATCTGCTGTAATGCCTTAGCTAGGAGAGCTGAGGGATGGAGAAAGCCTGTTATTAAAACAGAGAGGGTATTGCATAGAGTGATTAGCTGAGTAGTTGCAGTACATCTGCCTTGGATTGGTTGCCCTGAGCTTGCATTGCAACGGAGGTTTGATTTAACACGCCTTGTCTCACTTGTTCTGTAATCGCTTTGGCAAAATCCGTATCACTCATCTGGCTGCGATTGGCTTGGTTTGATATGTTTTGGCTCTGTAGATTGTTAACTGCGCTGCTTAAGCCATTTTGTTGTGCACCAAATTGACTACGAGCACTCCCCAGTTGCTCAATGGCCGTAGTTAATCCAGAAAGCGCAGAAGAGGCACTGGCTGCACTGGTGATATCTAATCCACTTAGGTTAAGTCCATCTGTGGTTAAATTGGCTAAAGTAAGGTCAGATGAGCCTTCGCCTAGTGCAATGCTAATATTTGCATTATCGCCATTCAAAAGGTTCATGCCATTAAAGGTCGTTGATTGAGAAACCTGATTAATCATCTCAAGGTTTTGCTGAAACTCATCGTTTAACATGCTGCGTTGTGAATCATTCATTGTCCCGTTCATCGCCTGCAAGCTCAGCTCATTCATTCTCTGAAGTGACTGGCCAATCGTATCACTGGCACCATCCGCTGTTTGCAGTAGGGAGATCCCGGTGTTTGCATTACGAGATGCCATATCCTGACTATTAATTTGGCTGGTCAGTGCGGTTATAATCGCTTGGCCTGCTGCATCATCTGACGTACGGTTTATACGCGAACCGCTTGCAAGGCTTTCACTGGCTGAATTTAAGCCAGTAGAGTAGAAAGGACTGTTTATGTTTGAACTATATGCATCAATGCCCATGAGTTGCTCCAAAAGGTCTGTATAATTATTATTTTACGCTTATTTAAATGTTAAGGAAAGAAAAAATGTCTTGTTGTTCAGGAGGTTACTGTCAGTTTAACTTTGAAGAGGGCGCGCCGATTGTTGATAACTCGGTGACAAGTTTAAATGCTGCCTATCAGTTTTTGCCCTACGGAACGCTGCTGGAAGCGGGTGAGATGGTGCGTATTTGGACAGAATCAGGACAGACAAAA
>JAADDM010000291.1 GCA_013153955.1 Gammaproteobacteria bacterium
TCTGATTTATAAATCCACGCCAATCTGAGCTTTAATGCCACTTTTATAAGCGTGCTTCTCCTCTTTAATCTCCGACACGGTATCAGCAATCTCTCTGAGTTCAGCCAAGGCGGAACGCCCTGTGACCACAACGTGTTGCATAAAGGGACGACTCTTAATGTCCTCTAAGACTGTGTTTTTGTCCAAATATTGATAGCTTAGTAGGTAGGTAAGTTCATCTAAAATCACCAAATCATAGGACTCATCCGAGAGCATCTGTTGGGCAATTTTCCAGCCTTTTTCAGAGGTTTCAATGTCCTGAGTTCTGTCTTGCGTGTCCCAAGTGAAGCCATCGCCTAAGACGTGCCAATCAACGCCCTCTTGTGCGCTAAAAAAGGCCTCTTCTCCGGTATCGGTGCGGCTTTTTATAAACTGGCAGACACCGACTTTCATACCATGCCCTAATGCACGCGCGACCATGCCAAAGGCGGAGGTCGATTTGCCTTTGCCACTGCCGGTAATCACAATTAATAGGCCTTTTTCATCAGTGGCTTTGTCCATTGAGGCGTGAATTTGCGCCTGCTTCCGTTCCATTTTTAATTTGTGATACGCGTTGCGTTTTGCTTCGTTCATGGGGATACCTTAATGTAGGTTAAGCTGTTCTGTAAGCCTGTATAGGGCATTATATTGAGCTAAATTAATCTATTTTTCAGGGAGTGTGTCCCGTTTATAAACCCGTCGCTATAAAATGGGCTTAACCGCTTCTCTGTTAATGGAGGCGGTTAGACAGGCAATCATCAAGTTGGCCAGCACCTCCGCTAAAATAACATGCTTGCCGCAGTAGTCAATCGGTATGGGGGGGCTTGACGACTCTGCTATGCCTGTTCGCGCTTCCTGAATCGCCACGTTAATTGGTTTACAAGCGATGGCGGTTGAATCCGTTCCTGTGCCGGTTGCCAACTGGGATGAAATTTCGCTCTGAATGCCAAGCCTTTGTAGCGTGGTGGCTCGGGCTTCGGCAATTAAACTGTGTGCCTCCACCAGTGCTTTAGGCTGCATTGGGTGATTAATGGCGACAAAGGTGTTAATTGTGCCAAGGGGAACGACGGCTTCAAATAGATGGGGGTAGTCAGCAGAATCGCCTGCACAGCGTGCATTGCTGAGTCCGCAGGTGAGCGCAAGCGTGATACGAACGGTATCAATTTGTGCGCTGGCCATTCTAAAGGAGTTCATCGAGGCCGCTGTCATCATGCCCACCGTGCTATCGGGAAGTGATTGTTGAGCTGCTAGGGCTAACAGGCTATCAGCAGGCGAGGGTGGAGAAGGCAGTGAGAGGTCTTCAAACGGGCAGTTATCTACTCGATAATTCAGAAAATGTTGGCTGGTGGCAAAGCCTCCATTAAGCTCGGCAGAGCTTAATACGGTGTAAGGTTCGTCCAGTGATAACTGTAAGCACTGTTCCGTTTTTTGCACTTTAAATAGGGCTTGCTCAACCTGATAGGCGCACGCTACCATTTAATGCCGCCCACCAATGTCTCTTGATCTTTTGTGACGGAATTTTTTGTGCGGCTTTGAATGCTGGATGTGTCGTGTTCTGAAACGCCCCAACGGTTCAGATAGACAACCTTATCTAAGGGTAAAGGCTGTCGCCAGTTCTCTTTTTCAAGCATGGGGATCGGGTAAAAGTCTTTCACGTAGCCTAGGCAGAGAATCGCCACGGGCTTACCGCCTTGCTCGCCTTGTGGAATGTCTAAACATTCTGCTAGGTCTGTCGGTTCAAAAATAGAGACCCAGCCCAAGCCAATGCCTTCTGCACGTGCGGCCAAGGCTAAGTTTTGAATGGCACAGCCCACTGAAGCAACATCCATCTCGGGTAGGGTACGGCGGCCGAACTGCTCTTTAGGTCGGTGGTCAGATAGGGAGATAACCAACACTTCAGCACAGTCTAAAATGCCCTCTACTTTGAGGCGCATAAAGTCATCTTTACACTTATTTAACGCATCCGCAGTACGAATTCGCTCGGCTTCTACTAGCTTATGAATCTGCTGTCGCAGGCCGTCTTCCTGTATTTTGATAATACGCCAGGGCTGCATAAGTCCCACATTAGGCGCTTGGTGAAATGCCGTTAGCAATCTCTCCATAATAGTGGGTGCAATGGGGGTATTTAAAAAATGACGCATGTCTCGACGTTGAGCGATGGCCTGATAAACTGCCTCAATTTGATGGGGTAAAAAGGCGTGAGAGGTATGTGCTGCGTGAATGCCTGCATCAGGTTTCGCTTCTACATGCGCTTGTGCAGGTACTTCCGAGGCCTTTAAAATTTCCTGAATCACCTCCATATCAAGGTGTGCTTCTAATGTATCGGCAAGCCGCTCTAACTGGGTCTCTCTAATGGCACTAATATCCAAAAGAGGACGACTTTCTGAAACAACCAGGCCTGCCCAATTTAACAAACTCTGTAAGGCTTTGGGTTCATCAAACAGACCATGAAGGTAGCTGACCATCACCTGATTATCATCCGAGTAAGTTACCGCTTGTTCGGCTGGGTTATTACACGCCAATGGGCAAGTCTCGCCCGCATGAATTTCATAGCCCGTTAAGGGAATGGACGTTTGATGCGCTGTACGATTATGTTTGTCGGCGCTTGAGTTTGCCCATAAAGTTTCATCAACATCAATATCAGCATCATCAACACCTGTCACCATCTGTTCAGGCAGGTTTAAAGTCCCTTTAAAATGGCTGAGAGTTTTGTGGTCAGTTAGAGTGGTGGTGTAATCAAAAACAGACAGGCCTGGTTGTTTGGCTGTATCGCCCTCAATTCTGTCAGGGTCTAAAAGCCACTGACCCAGCATCTGTAAGCCACCACAGATTCCGATAACCTTTCCGCCATAGCGTAGGTGTTTTTGAATTGCGGCCTCCCATCCTTGGCTTTTTAGCCACTGTAAATCCCAAATTACATTTTTGCTACCGGGCAAAATAATTAGGTCTGCGCTAGGAATCGCCTGCTCATGGGACACCATCTTAAAGTCAATATCAGGGTGCAGGCGCAAGGGTTCAAAATCGGTATGATTACTCAGGTGGGGCAGAAGGGGAACCACCACCTTGAGTCGTTTTTGAGTTGATTGCAGGGAGGCCGACTCAGGCTCAACTTCCGATTGAGACAGCGCATCTTCCGCATCTAAGTGTAAGCCGTGAAGGTAGGGCAGAACGCCCAAAACAGGCTTGCCTGTCTGCTGTTCCAACCAGTCTAAGCCGTCTTGTAATAGGGCAATATCACCCCTAAAGCGATTAATCACAAAGCCTTTAATACGCGCTTGTTCCGATGTACTTAAACAGGCCAACGTACCGATGATATGGGCAAACACACCGCCTTTATCAATGTCGGCAATCAGCACCACGGGGCAGTCCACCTGCTCGGCAAAGCCCATGTTGGCAATGTCATTTTCGCGCAGATTCACCTCGGCAGGGCTGCCAGCCCCTTCGACAAACAGGGTGCTGTACTGCTGGGAAAGTATGTCAAACGACGCTAACACCGCGCGATTAGCCAACGGTTTATAGTCGTGATAGGCCATCGCATCCAAGTTACCGATGGAATGACCTTGAAGAATAACTTGTGCGCCCGTATCACTGTTTGGTTTGAGTAATACAGGGTTCATATGCACAGTCAGAGGCACTTTGGCGGCCATGGCTTGTAGGGCTTGCGCCCGTCCAATCTCACCACCGTCCTCCGTTACAGCGCTATTAAGCGCCATGTTTTGGGGTTTAAACGGCGCAACCGATTGATGATTACGCGCAAACACCCGACACAACCCCGCCACTAAGGTACTTTTACCTGCATCCGACGTGCAGCCTTGAATCATTAGGGTTTGGGTTGTTTTCATAGTCTTTCTAAGGGTTCTCTATAAGGTCTATAGTGTACCTTGAATCCCCACAAAGATTTGACGTCCGCCATTAGAGTAAACAGTTTTAGGGGTAAGGTTGTCCGCTTCATAAGTGCCGACTGCGTGCGTGTAATCTTCTTCAAACGCATTGAGTACACTGATATATACATTTAAAGAATTTGACACGGCGTAGTTGGCATTAAGGTCGGTTACTAGGTAATCGCCAATATTTGCCCCAAGTTGATCTGCTTTGTCATATTTATTACCGATATAACGAGTCTGTAAACCTAAGCTAAGTTGGTCAAAACCTTCATAGCTTAAAGCGAGATTAGCGGTGTTTTCAGCACGACGAGCAAGCCACTGACCATTATCATCTTTAGCAGTACCTTGGGTGTAGTTAACAGATAAGTTTGTGTTGATGCTCTTTAGGTATCTTTGATAAGCAACCTCAATTCCTTCAAATGTAGACGTACCTGTTAGGTTTTCATAAAAAGCATAGTTGACATAGTCAAACCCAATTAAGTTTTTGGTTCTGGTCTGATAGTAAGAAACCTCTAAGCCATATGCACCAAACCCAATATCAAAAGACTGGCTCTCTTCAGGGTTTAAGTTAGCAGTGGCATTATAAGTAGATTGATATAGCGTTGGTGCGTTATAGGCTGTTCCTAAGTTGGCTTGGATAAAAAGATCATCATTAAAGTAGTTTTTAATACCGAGCTTTCCTGTCGTTTTATCATCAAATTTATTATAGCTATCACTGCGAAGTGCTTCTGTAATAATTAAACGACCATTATTGAATATATTTGTATTGGTTAGTCCTAGGCCCGTATTGTAATAGCTATCACCTGTACCATAGTTTAGGTACTGATTACTGCTAGCAACAAAGGCTAGTGTTTGATTCTCTGCGTACTGGTAGCCACCTTTAACACCAAATGCATTAATCACCGCATCGTTGTACTGTTTAATCTCATTTTGAGAGATGTAGGCTGTTGCGTTAAAATCGCCTTGGTTAAATAGATATTGCAGACGTTTTAAAGTATTTTTGTAGTCCACACTAACCACTTTATCTGGGTCACTCGTGTAATCATAATTTGCCGTGCTGTTTGCCGTGTTTAAAAGAACCTCAACACGGTGTTGCTTTGAAATGTTAATGCCTACATTTAAGCTTACATCGGTTTGGTTAAAAGCATCATCTTCAAAGTTAGAGGCATTTTCTTGGTAGTTCTTAACTGAGCTGAATCCGTCGGTGGTGATGTTGCTAAAGCTCACCGCAAAATCTCCTTCATCAGTGGCAGAGCTTAAGCTTCCTGCCAACTTTTTAAAGTTATTGCTTCCCGTCTCTACATTGATGGTACCGTGCGTATCTTTTTTGGCCTGCTTGGTAATAATGTTAATCACCCCAGCAGAAGCGTTTGCGCCCCAGATACCAGATTGAGCACCTTTTAACACCTCAATACGCTCAACCTCACCAATCAACAAAGCGCTCGCAATCGCACCGCCTGTTCCCATTGGGTTGGTCATCTCTACCCCATTGACAAGGACTAAAATACCGCTATTAGATTGACCGCGCATCAGTATAGATGTTTTTGTGCCGATACCACCGTTTCGGATAATTTGAATGCCAGGAATACTGCGAATGGCATCATCTAATGTTCTATAGTGATTGCTTGTAATTTCTTCAGCAGTAATGACTGTTGTACTTGCAGTAACCGAATGTAGGCTTGTTGGAGTATGGTTTGCCGTCACAACCACTTGGTCTAGTTCGGTTGAGGCTAGTGTGTATGTGCTGCTCAGAGCCACTAAAATGGCGGCTGATAGTTTTGAAAGTTTCATGAATTTTCCTT
>JAADDM010000121.1 GCA_013153955.1 Gammaproteobacteria bacterium
ACAACATTTTGCTCTATGACAGCATTTGCACCAACAGAGACCGAGCTTAATAAGCATACCGTTTCATCCACGACTGCAGAGGTATGAACGCCCTCTTTAAGTACAACAGGGTTTAAAATCTGCGCCACCAAAGCATAGACATAATAGGGATTATTAACAATAAGATGGGGTACTGGGCATGCCGGACTGTCATCTGCGGTTAAAATAACGGCACCTGCCTGAGAGCAGGTTAAAGCAGGAAGGTATTTTGAATCATTTAGAAATGAGATGTTTTGTGCTGTTGCCGAGTTGAGGCTTGCAACCTGCACAATATCTGAGCTGTGAGACCCGATTAACTCAAGCACGACTCCTTTAGAAGTTAGGAGATCTGCGATATCACTTAAAAGCAAAATAGTACTCTATTTATTAAAGTCTGAACGTTGTTTTTTGCTCAACGTTTTTAAGTGATTTAGAACATCATCAGTAATATCTACACGGTTATTTGTGTAAGCAATTCCTTCGTATAAAATCAGGTCAAATGACTGTTTTTCACCAATCGATTTAATCGCATCATTGACAATATTCTGCAGCTGAGCCAGCTCTTCATTACGACGAATATTTAAAAGTTCCTGAACATCATTACGACGGCGCTGAATATCTCGCGTTAACATAGTGAGCTCTCGCTCCTTCATCAGCTTTTGACCGTCACTCATGACCGATTTGTTTTTCTGATATTTGGCCTGCTGCTTTTCAAGCTTACTTGCTAACCCCTTGAGTTCAGCTTGCTGAGGGGCAAACTCTTTTTTAAGGATTGCATCAGCCATTCTCGCTTGAGGGGCTTTTTCTAACAATAAAGCAACGTTGACAACGCCAAGCTTAACGGGCGTCTCTGCCTGTACATTACTCGCTAGAGCGATAACCATCACTGATAAAACAACTTTCAAAATATTTTGCATTAACTTATTCCATTTCATTATTCTAAATACCTTTTCAGAATTGTACCTTAAAACCCCGTTTAAAGGGGTTATATAGCCTACTTTTTACCCCTGATTGAGATAAATTTCTACAAAGGAGCCCCTAAACTAAATTGAAAGGTTTGTGTTCTATCGTCAACACTATACCCAATAGGACGAGCAAAACTAAACGTTAACGGTCCAACGGGGGTAATCCAAGAAGCGCCAATGCCGATAGCTGAACGAAACTCTTCTAATTTCACATTATCTAACCCGTTAAAAACATTCCCAGCATCTAGGAACAAACTGAGCCTTGCGTTGCTGGAATCTTCAATAAAAGGTACTGGAATAACAATCGCTGCCGTGGTTGCAAGCTTTACGCTGCCCCCTCTTGGACGATCACTGCCATCGATCGTCAGGTCATATCTATCACCCAAGGAGTTTGGTTCAAACCCTCTGACTGAACCAATTCCCCCTGCATAAAAATTTCGATAGAAAGGCAGCGCAGAGATTCCATCAAACCCATCTCCATAAGCAAAGCTGCCTTTCATTTTAAACGTTAGATGTTTCGTCATCGGTAAGTACCAACTTTCATTGGCGTACACTTTAAAATAGGATTCATTCGAGGTCCCCGGAAGTACGGCCTCTAAAGAGAGGTTTGTTTTGTGCCCCTCTGTTGGAAAGTAAAATGAATTTGCACTATTGTGATTCCAGCCAACCGTTGAAACAATCGAACTCGAGTTTTTACCAAAATTATTGATGTAATCATTACAGATCGTAAAAGTGCTTGAACAAATAAGCTCTTGAGAGTCGAATTTTAAACCGTAACTCAAAGACTCTTTCTCACTAAGAGGGTATGCTAAAGAGAGCCTAACCCCCATATTATTCGTAGTATAGTCAGCAACGGAAAGGGCTTCTGCATCAATTTCACTTAAATAGATCCCCGCACCAAAGCTAACGCCATCCTCCGTAAAGTAAGGATTAGTCAGCCCTATATCAACCGTTTTTCTGGCTGCACTGGTTGCCAACTTCAAATCTAATTTATTACCACTTCCGATAAAGTTACGCTCGGAAACCCCTAAATTAAAGCTGATACCATCGATCTGGGAAAAACCTACGCCAGCACTGAATGAGCCAGTTGCTTGCTCTTTAACTTTAACCACTAAATCAACCTGATCAGCACTGACACGCTTAGTCTCAATGTCTGCCGACTTAAAGAAACCTAATCGCTTTAATCTACTTTTTGACTGGCGCACCAACTTAAGAGAGTAGGGAGCACTTTCAAGCTGACGCATCTCTCTACGCACCACATGGTCTCTAGTACGCGTATTTCCTTCAATCAAAACACGTCTAATATAGACTCGATTCTTTGGCTCAAACTTAAAATTTATGGCGATGGTATGGTTTTCATCATCAATGACGGTTTCAGGTACTACTTCCGCGAAGGCATAACCCTCTTCACTTAGACGGTCTCTAATCGCATTAACCGATGCAATAACAGATGCCCTTGAAAAGGTATCCTGCTCTTTAAACTCAATCAGTTCTGAAAGCTCAGTCTCATCAATAATTAACTCACCGGTAAATTGAAGGCTTGAGATGCTGAATAAAGCCCCTTCGTCTATATTGATGGTTGAAAATACTTTAGTTTTATCGGTTGATAGGCTCACTTGAGAAGACTTTACCTCAAAACGTGCATAGCCTCTATCCATGTAATAGGACTTAAGAGTTTCTATATCCCCTTGCAGCATCGGCTTAGAATAAGCATCGCCCTCTGAAATTTTCATTTGAGATTTCAAGCGACTGTCACTATATACATGGTTACCTACGAGATTGACTCGACCCACTGTCGCCGTTTCGCCTTCTGTCACTTTAATAGTAATTGCAACACGGTTACGCGGTAAAGACTTAGAAGTAATATCGACCTCTACGGCATAGTAGCCTTGGTTCTGATAACGTCTTTTAACGTCAACAACAACTCGATCCAATGCGACTTTATTGTGAATTCGGCCCTGCTTAATACCAAGGGAATCAAGTGCATCAGTAAGCGTTTCTGTATCAATTAACTGATTACCTTCAATCACAATATCTGCTATTGATGCACGTTCAACAACCTTAACAACTAAGGTGCCTGAATCTTTTTGATAGAGTGCGACATCCTTAAAAAATCCTGTCTTATACAGACGCTGAATGCTTTCCTGAGTCGACTGACTGTCTAAAAACTTTCCTTTAGAAACACTTAAATAGCTATTAATCGTATCAATGCCAATACGATTAGCCCCTTCGACTTCAATTTTTTCTATTGTAAAAGCACTCGCAAGACTGGGTGCTAATAATAGGCATGCAATCGCACTTGATAAAGTGGTGTTTTTTAATTTTTTCAATTTCATATCAACCATGGGATATTCTAACTACATCATTAAACAGAGCGACAAACGTCAATCCAACTATTAAGGCTAAGCCAATCGACTGACCGACTGACATAACCCGCTCACTCACTGGTGAGCCTTTAACCATTTCAATCAGGTAATATACCAAATGCCCGCCATCCAAAATAGGAATTGGCAGTAAATTTAATATTCCGATACTTAAGCTAAGTAACCCTAGCAAACTCAAGAATGAGATTAAACCACTTTGAATAGCCTGCCCAGAGTAGTTAGCGATACTTAAAGGCCCTGATAAATTCTCTAAACTGACATTCCCAAAGAACATACGCTGCATCATGACCAAACTCATATCAAACAGATCAAGACTTCGCTGAAAGCCTTGTAAAAAGGCCTCTGACACACCGTATTGAACATGATTCATATAAGGCTTTAGAACCGCCTCAGATACCTGAACACTCGCCCCAAACTGACCAACGCTCTGACCAGAAGAGAGTTGGACTTTCCCTAATTTAACCACTGCAACATACTCTGCATGGTCTCTTTCATAAGTGATTTCAACAGCCTGCTCTGGCTTGGCTCTTACTGCTGTAACAAACTCAGGCCAATAGGTGACTGTTTCGCTACCCACCCTTAAAATTTTATCACCCGACTTAAGCCCTGCCAACGCAGCAGCGCTCTGAGGCACAACGTCACCCAATACAATAGGCAACTGAATCTGATAAGGCTTAAAGCCAAGTACTTTCAGCCAGTTCTGCTTAGGCTGATTAATATCCAGTCCATCTAAGGGGATATCCTTAAGTAAAAACAGCCCACCACTCTTCTGGCTTTCTAGTGTTAAATCAATGGATTTAACCTCATCAACCAAGCCTTGTAAAATCTGTTGATGCACCCCTTGCCAGTGATAAACTGGCCGTCCATCCACTGAGACAACCGACCAGGTCTGGTTGTTTGCCAAAGACTGTTTTTCAAATGCTTCTGAGAGGGGTGAAGCAGGGTTTACGTGATCAAAAATAGGTTTAGGGCCTGATACCCCCACCAGATACATCACTGAAAAAACAAACCAAGCGAACAGTAGATTGATGATCGGGCCTGCAGCAACCACAGCAAATCGTTTATAGACACTCTGACGATTAAACGCTCTGGGTAAATCAGCTTCTGATACTTCGCCCTCTCTCTCATCCACAAATTTAACATAGCCACCAAGCGGGATTATGCCAATTTTAAAGGTCGTTTCTGACCCCTGTTTTTCATACAGGCTTTTACCAAAACCGATGGAAAAGGTCGTAACTTTAATATTAAACCAACGCGCAACTTGATAGTGACCCCACTCATGGATGGTGACGATTAAGCCCATGACCACAATAAAACCTAGAACAGACCACAGTACCGTCATACTAAGCAACAGCTCCAAAGTGCCATAGTAAATACAGCATAGGGACTGCAATCAATAAGCTATCAATACGATCTAACACCCCCCCATGACCCGGTAATATTTTACCGCTGTCTTTTAGGCCTGCTTGACGCTTTAACACACTCTCAAACAAATCACCTAATACAGAGAAAAGGGCAACCAGAGCTAAGCCCAGTGCAAATATCCACTCTGAAAACAAGAGTTCTGGCTGGACAAGAAATAGCCCGATTAAAGAGATTATAAACGCCAGCGCAGCCCCTCCCCAGACACCTTCCCAAGTTTTTCCTGGGCTCACATGAACAGCAAGCTTCGTTTTACCAAACTTTCTTCCCGAGAAGTAAGCTCCGGTATCAATGGCCCAAATCACCACCAAACTCATCAGAACAACTTGGGGAGAGAACTCTGCCCTAAAATGAATGAAGGCAGTGGTAAATAGGACGACAGATAATATCCCTGCCAACATAACATAGCCCACAGAACGTGTTCCAACCTTGCCTTGGGTACGCTGATAGCGAGAGACAACTGAAAGCAACAACAACGCTTCCAAAACAGTTAGCATCAATATATTTTGATCTGAAAGAGTCTCGACTGCGTAAAAACCAATCAGTGTTGTCACACCGGCATAAAGCGCCTTTTTCCAGAGCGCCTCAATTTGGGCAAAGCCCGCCCACTCCCAAGCAGCAATAAAGCCAACCCCAAGTACAATCCACTGCCAGCTCTGATTTGAAGCTTCAAACAGTGCTAAAGAGGCAAGCACGGCCAAGATAACAGCGGTGATAATTCGTTGTTTTAACATGATGAGGATACCTGTTCACTGGTTTTGCCAAAGCGGCGTTCACGTTGGCTAAAGGAAGCAATGGCCTTATCAATACTCGATTCATCAAAATCAGGCCATAAATCATCGGTAAAATAAAATTCGGCGTAGGCCATCTGCCATATCAGAAAATTAC
>JAADDM010000117.1 GCA_013153955.1 Gammaproteobacteria bacterium
GAAAAGGGTCGGGAAGTTTGGCTGGAAAAACGGGTCAGAGGAAAGGCGCTAGAAGCGGTTTTGAATAAGATAAAGAAAGATTTAACCCGTGTGTTAGATAAACGCGAGCAGCTATTTTTAGATGAGTTAGCCGCGCAAGGGGTGATTGGAAAGGCTAAAAACTCCGACTAATTCTCATAATAGGCATGTATATTGCTTTTCCAGAGTTAAATATAACAGCAAAGATGGGAAACCTATTATGCTAGTAATCAAACAAGAGAGTACTAAAGAGCCTGGCCTGCTTGGCTTGTCGCAGGGGCAAGTTAAAGATAATCCGGTGGATGAGCATGGGCAAACTTTGCCTAAAGAGGCAAGTTTTTCTAGTCTGTTCGCTTCTATGTTTGGTGGGGCTAATAAAGATAGCTCATCAAGCTTATTGACAGAGCCAGGTGCGCTTGGCAGTGCCTCTTCTGTTGAGCAGGAACTTGGTGCTGAGTCTGAGCTATTTAGGTTGTCTGATATCTCCTTTAACTCCGTAGAGGATGGGGTAGAGATAGGCGAGTTTTTATCACCTGAAAGTAAATTGACGTCAAGCATAGCTGAGAAAAACGAGCTAATGCCTCTATCAAGCTCATCAGGTGTGGTCTCGGATATTGAGAGTGAAGTGCTGGAAGGTCAATTAATGTTGAGTACATCGACGACTCCTGCTGACTCTTTATTAAGTGCGGGGGATGTTGCCAAACAGCAGGCGATTTTGACAAGTAAACCAACGCTTCAGTCTGAAACAACCAGGCCTGCTCAAATGGCTTCTTCGAAAGAGATAGGTTTAACAGTAATGGATCAGGCTGCTTTCATGACTGAAACTCCTACTGAAGAGTTGAGTGCAGAGTTCGATTCTCTGCAGGCTGCAACAGTGGGGTTACAGGGGCATGATAATCAGGGCGCGCGTGCAGAGGGTTTTACGTCAAATGAGGCTGGTTTAGCCTTAGATACGACAGAGGTGGAACGTGCTTTATCGGAAGGTATTCCTTCTATTCTTACGGTTTCTGATGCAACTGCTGATACTGTGTCGAGTACTCCTTTTGGTTCAGAAGTGAAGCTGGCTTTAAAGTCTGAAACTAAGCCTGAAGTTAAGTTTTTAGATGTCGAAAATATGAATGAAGCAAGTACGCTTGAGTTTAAGAATGAGCAAACTGTTGTCGCGGGCTCAATGGTTGATGAATCTAAGGGGGCTATCCCTGTCAGTGCTGCAGCAGCACGATCTAATTCAACACAAAATGCATTAGCGGGCCAAACACATTGGGGTGCTCAGGGTTCAGATACGCAAGTGTCCTCTAATGGGGGGGCTCAAACCTCATCACAGAGTGGTCAAGGACAGCAAGGCCAGTCTAGTGGGCAGCAAAATATGATGTTTGCTCAAGCTGTTCAAGAGCAGCGACAGTTGTCTGCTTCTCAGCAGGCAGCTGTTAAGGCCGTTGATGAGGCGGTGGCAAAAGCAGATGGCAAGGATGCTTTAGTGGGTACAAATGTTGTCTCGACAGAGAGAAGAGGGACGTTGCCTACGGGATTGCAGGCTATTACACAGCCGATTAAACACCCTCAGTGGGGACAAGCATTGGGTCAAAGAGTGGTGTTCATGGCAAACAGTAATTTGCAGCAAGCACAAATTACATTGAATCCCGAAAAGCTTGGGCATATCCAAGTGGTTCTACAGTTAGATAAAGATAATCAAATGAACGTCTCTTTAACGGCCCAAAATGGCACAACACGTGAAGCGATGGAGAGTGCTTTGCCTAAGCTACGAGAGATGCTTGAGCAAGCGGGTGTCACATTGGGCTCTATGGATGTGAGTGATGAACGTCAATTTTCAGAATCAAAAGAAGAGCAAGGTGCTCAAGGTCAAACGAATTTAAGTGCAGATTCAAATGATGAGCCCTCAGAAGAAGAACATTTAACAACGATAAAAACAACCGATAATATTGTCGATTATTACGCCTAGGAGCATGAGATGACTTTTTTAAATACGATGACAAAATGGGTAGCGGCAACATCGGCCGTTGTAAGTACTTCGGTACTTGCAGATTCAACCATTGCTGGCATGCCCGCGATAGGATTTGTCGCACTTTCAGTTATTATCACGGCTGTGATTGTCGGTGCTTTGGTCTATCTTCTTTGGTGTAATAAGTCTGGGGTGTGTGAACAGACGGATTTGGTTGATGAGATTAATGATATTGTGCGTGGTGAAGATTTTGCAACCACGGTAACTTCAGAGAATACGGACCCTAAATTACTGAGCGCAATTAATGGACTTCTTGAAGCGGCTTCAAATGGAATAACAATGAAGATGATTGAGAAATCTCAAGTTGAATCAAAGGTTGCAGAGCTTGAAGGTCAGATGGAAGAGCTAAATGAAACCTTGGCGGCATGTTATGCTCAACAGTCATCAGCCCCTGCGGCCGTTGCTTGTTTTGATAACTCTGAATTGATGAACTTATCCGATAAGTTAGGGACGGTCGTCGATCAAGCGAATACAAGTTCAAATGAAGTCATGGTGGCTGCGGGCACGGTGATAACGGAAGTCGGTGGTTTGACAGGGGATGTGACGCATGCTTCAGAGGTCATTAAGCATCTTGAAGAGGACAGTAATAATATCGGAACAGTCTTAGTCTTGATTCGAGATATTGCTGAGCAGACAAATTTACTGGCTTTGAATGCCGCGATTGAGGCGGCACGCGCAGGTGAGCATGGTCGAGGTTTTGCGGTGGTTGCAGATGAAGTTAGAATCCTTGCTGGAAAAACACAGCAGGCAACAACTGAGATTCAGGGGATTATTGAAGAGCTTCAGCAGCGTGCTCGCAGTGCGGTACAGGTGATGGAGAGCAGTCAGGACCGCGTGGGGAATACCCAAAACCAAGCGGGGATTGTGAATGATATATTAAATGGTATTGTTACAAACCTTTCTGAGTTAAAATCTGCGCAGAATGCACTTTCAAATGCAATTAGAAATAGTTAAAAGTTTAGTTTCACAAGCTTGATTGAAGATAAGACAGACATAGAGTGAGTCAAAAATGAAAGCAATCGTTGGTACATTAGTTGTTATTGCAACCTTACTAGGGGGGTATCTACCCCACGGTAGCTTTGCCATATTGATTCAGCCGCTTGAAGTGGTCATTATCTGTGGGGGTGCGATTGGTGCCTATATCATTGCGAACCCAGGTTGGGTTGTTAAAGCAGGTTTTGCGGATAGTTTAGGGCTTGCAAAGCCCTCGCCTATTACGAAAGAGCTTTATATGGAGATGCTTGGTTTACTGTTTAAAATATTCAACAAGGCGCGTCGTGAAGGCTTAATGTCGATTGAGGCGGATGTTGAAGATCCGCATTCAAGTGAGCTATTTAATAGCGCTCCTTTAGTTGCAGCAGACCATCACGCGGTTGATTTTATATGTGATTACTTACGTTTAATGATTAGTGGGGCAAGTAACCCTTATCAATTAGAAGATCTGATGATTCTGGAATTAGATTTACATCACCATGAAGCATTGATGCCAAGCGGGGCGATTAAAAACGTTTCTGAAGGCTTGCCTGCTTTTGGTATCGTTGCCGCTGTACTCGGGATTATCGTTACCATGAACTACTTAGATGCGGGACCTTTAGAGATTGCCCACCACATGTCTGTTGCACTGGTTGGAACATTCTTGGGTATCCTAATCGCTTATGGATTTATTGCACCAATGTCTGCGGCCCTAGCAGATAGAGCAGAGGCGGGGAGTGCTTTTTATGGTGTGATTAAGACAGGATTGATGGCTAATTTGAATGGCTATGCGCCTCAGGTTGCGGTTGAGTTTGGCCGTAAGGCGATTCCGAGTCATGAGCGCCCAACGTTTGCAGAAGTAGACGAATTCTTACAGAGCCAGAAGTAAACTTTTTAAACCGCTAAAGTAGATGAAACGTCAATGAGTGATGAACAGTCCATAATTATCAAACGCTTAAATAAGTGCCCCCATGTTGCGCATGGTGGGGCATGGAAGATTGCGTTTGCAGACTTTATGACGGCTGCGATGGCTTTCTTCTTAATGCTTTGGGTTTTGGGAGGGGTCAACGATGAAGAGATGAAGGCCATGGCTGAATACTTTAGGGATCCAACTGTCATTGAGGCATCCCCTTCAACCCTGGTGGAATCTAAAGAGGCTGGTCAGACAGCGGATGCCATGATAGATATGGGGGGGTTCAAAGATGCTCCGAAAGGGACTGAGGGAGATGAAGATGGTTCAGGTAAAGCCAATGAAACCGCCCAGCTGGAAGCGATGAAAGACGCGTTAGAGCAGAAGATTGATGCCAGTGAAGCCTTAAGCCAGTTTAAAGAGCAGTTAAAAATTGATATCACACCTAATGGTTTGCAAATTCAAATACTAGATGACCGTAAACGTCCGATGTTCGGTTCAGGAGTAGACATTCCTAAGGAGTACGCTTCTAACTTACTGAGAGAGGTAGGGTCTGTTCTTGCAAGTACTACAAATAAGATTAGCATTGCGGGACATACTGACTCTTCTGGTTATCATGCAAGCTCCGAGTATACCAACTGGGAGCTGTCTGCTGATAGAGCAAATGCTGCAAGAAGGCTGTTACTAGATGGGGGGGTTAACTCAGATAGAATTGCGCAAGCAGTTGGAATGGCAGATACCATCCCCTTTGATAAAGAAAATCCGTATAATCCAAGAAATAGACGAATTAGTATCATCGTCTTAAATAAAGAAGCCGAAGAGCGGTTGCGTAGTTTAAGCGATGCCCCTCAAATAGAAGATTTGAGTGATCAAACACTATTAACAGGGCATTAATAAACTGAAGTCTTGAGTGCGATGAGTGTTTAAGCAGGCTTTAATTGTCAACAAATGAGTAAAAAAGGGTTTCACGATGTCAGATGAAGAAGTAGTTGAAGAGAAAAAAAGTGGGGGTAAAGGTCTTGTTATTGCCTTGCTAGTCGTTGTTATCCTTCTACTTGTTGGTGTGGGCGTACTTGTATTTATGTTGCTGGGTGCCAGCCACGATAAAGAAGCAGGTGCAGCAGATACAGAGGTTCATGCTGAAGCAGGTCATGGCGAAGAAGATGCTGCTGGGCATGGTGATGGACATGGCGATGGACATGGCGAAGAAGAGGGTCATGCAAAAAGTTACTCTCCAAACTACAAGCAGTTTGAGCCGCCTGCGCCAGAAACCCCCCCAAGCTATTTCATTATGGATAAGTTTGTCGTTAACTTTAATGGGGATGGAAAGGCGAAGTTTTTAGCCGTTGATTTACAGTTTATGTCTTACTATGTTCCCGTTGTTGGGCCTGATGGAGAGATGGAACACCTTCGACCAATTTTAAAAAATGATATTCAGCGCTTATTACGCAATCAGCATTTTAACGAGTTAGACAAGCCTGATGGTCCTGATCATTTAAGAGAAGAGATTCTTAAGGTAACCCGAAAAGTACTTGAGCAGCATAATATTTATCCAGATTTGCTAGAAGATGTCTATCTGACCCGCTTTGTGATGCAGTAAGGTTGTATTATGGATGATATTCTAAGTCAAGATGAGGTCGATGCGCTTTTAAAAGGCATGGGCGGTGGCGATGTCGAAACAGAGGACGATGATGCTTCTGACGGCGGC
>JAADDM010000034.1 GCA_013153955.1 Gammaproteobacteria bacterium
TACCCACACAGACATAACGGCTATCTCCCTTATGTGCCCACGTCATAGCTTTTCTTACAAGGCGGTCGTAACTAGTGGCATCCACACGCATGCCGAGTACATAGCGGCTCTCAATATCTTTCTTTTCCATAGCCGGAATTTTATATCCCATAGGTGGTCAGCTGTGGCGAATGGCTACCGTTTTGCGTTTTCGATCGCGCGTTGGTATATCTCCATGAGCATTTTGTGGTTGCGCTCAGCGGTGTACTTAGCTTCATACTCGGCGCGAGCTTCTTTGCGCATTCGGGAAAGCTCGACTGGATTTGAAAGTAGCCACTCCACCTTTGCCGCTAAGTCGTTCGGGTCGCCAGGGCGAAAGTGGAGTCCGGTACGGCCGTGGTCAACCAGCGAGGCCATTGCACCCAAATTGCTCGCGACTACGGGCAGCCCCGTAGCGTAGGCCTCGGCAATGGTCATAGGAAAACCCTCGTACCACTCAGAAGGAAATACAAGAAAGTTTGCTCGTTTCATTAAACGAATAATTTCTTCCCGTTGTCTCCATCCCAGCCATTCCACACCTTGTCCCTGCTCTGCGGCCATCGCCACCTTTGAAGCCAAAGGTCCATCTCCTACTATCTTGAGGGGTATTTGTTTTCCTACATGTTTCCAGGCTGCAATTAGAGTATCCAACCCCTTTTCTTGAGAAAGTCGTCCCACAAAAAGCGCGTACCCTCCTTGATCTTTACCAGCTCCGGGGTCAGGATATATAAAGTTAGGTTTTACCGCAATTTTATTAGCCGGCAACCCACCTTCAATAAATTTACTCCTCGCGAATTCGGTAAGCGCGATATAAACATCGACTGTACGCGTCCAAGTGCCGAGCGCACGATGTGCAGTTAGCATAAGAGCTACAGCTCCAGAAGCCGCGTGACTGTCACGATAGCAACCGTGGAGTACACCAGGCCAAGGCAAGCGCCCGAGGCATTCCTCACATATCTGGCCCTCACGAAATAGAAGAGCATTCACGCAAAGGAGTCGGTAGTTATGTAAGGTCATCACTACTGGCGTTTTTTCTGCCTTAGCAGCGTGAATAACTGATGGTGAAGCTAGGGGAAAGGTATTGTGAATATGAACTACCTGAGGGCGAAATGCCTTAATCTTTTGCCGCAACTCTCTGTAAACCGCCGGATTCCAAGTAGTATAAAGGACCGCTCTGGCCTTCGGCATTCCTTCTAGGGCACGGTTATGTAAAGTGTAAACCAATACTTCGTGCCCCATTTCCTGAAGAAGGGACGTTTCTGCGGCGAAGACGCTGTCCTCACCTCCCGGCTGTTGGTAGTGAGTGTGAAACAATAAGACGCGCATGTTCCTTGCGGCTTTCAGCAAGCATTAACCCCAATCCGGCCCCAAAGATGCTCCAAAACCAGATACCCCCTTGTGGTCCCTCTAAATAAACATCGAATGCTGCATTAACTGATGCGGCTAACCAATAAGTAAGTATCCACAAGAATAATGCTGCTTCGCGATATAGCCCATGCCATCTCCTCTTTAAGTAATTCCACCAAAGAGCTGCTGCAAACCAGATTTGCATAATCAGCCACAACGCAAAGCCCGGAACGCCCATACGGGCCAATATGGTCAGATGGCCGTTGTGCGGGCTTCTCAGACTGTGGTCATCAGTAACTTGGAAGCCATCGTCATCAGCAAGGTTGATCCCAAAACCTTTCCCGCTCCAGAAATATGGTCCATATACAGTATAGTTCACGATTTTGCGCCACCATTCAAGCCTCCACTTCTTGGTTCCTTCTAAAGAAGTCGATTGGGAGGGGATCAGAATACTGATGACATTATCGGTCATTTGTGTAATAGAAATATTTCTTTTACCCACGTCAATTTCCACACCCATCATAGAAAAAATAGAAAAAAATGCAAGAAAAATGAATCCAATTAGCATCATCCTAGTCCACCGTAGCGGATTGATGTGGAACATTAAAAGCAGTAGCACTGTTAATATGGAAAGGAAACCTCCGCGATTTTTTGATCCCACGATCGCAAAAGAAATAAACCAGAACAGCCAAAAAATAATCCATTTAATAGGTGGTCTTCTTTTATAGAAATGTGGCAGAACGACTAAGGCAAAGCTTAATATTCCTGATATATGGACCGCAATATCTCCAGCTTTTAATTGTACAATCGGCACACCTCCTCCTGGGCCCCAGGGCCATCTCGGTATATAAGTATTGAATAGATAGTATATCAGAAAGGCCAAAGGAGCCCAAATGATGTAGCGCACAAAGAACCACTTTTCATACCACCTAATAAGCTGATACCACATTTCTTTTCTCGAAAGAATATAGCCAACTGCCAATGCAAAGATCGCATAACTCCACAAAACTCCATCTCTAAGCGCATTTAGGCCGTATTCTGGTATGTAGATAAATGTCCGTATGGCGCCCCAGCTCATAAAGATCAGTAATAACCAAGTAATTGGGCTGTACAAGAGTCTGAGCCAGCCTGGTTTTAGCAGCAGAATTATAAAAGAAAAGAGCCATAAAATTGAATCTATATAAAATGGGGGTAGGCCCAAATATGCAAACCCACGTCCACCGAAAGCATACCCTATTAGTGCGACACTTAAGAACCTAATGTACCAGTGGTAGAGGAAAGTCATTTCTCGATGACACCCTATCGCATTTTATGCCATCAATTTCTTGCCCATTGCTACGCAGCCTGATAGCGTTGCTCGCTAACTGTTCTTCATTATTCTTATCTTACCCCACGTGTGTAAAACCAAAGTGACGATATTTTGTTAGGCATCTTCAATTCCCTATTAGCCAGGATACCTAAAATTCTGCGCTTTTCCAACTGGCGCAGATTAGAAGCTTCGCTTGGTTGCTTAAGCCTCTTCTCCAGGAAGTATCTCAAATCTTATGTAAGTTCTCATGACAATTTAAGAGTGCTTGCTCACAGGCATAGCACAGGTTTCCTTCTCCTTTTGTCCAAAACCTTTGAGTTTTCTTTCCTTGAACCGTTTTTACATCTTTTGACTGCGGAGTAGATAAATTAGTTTGCTTTACACGGAGTTGGCCGTGGGGAAGGTGTTGTCCCTAACCTAGGTTAACCATTTGGTTTCTTTGATCAGTCGCTCCAACAGGTTAGTGCTCTAGACCACCGGGTGTAAAGGTTCGGAGCTGTCGAAGAAGTGAAGAATCTCGATAGAGTTTTCAAGCTAACTCGCCAAACTTGGGATACCGTTCCCCCAATGCTTCCTATAGTGCCGCCAGATCCTCCGAACGGTACAAAGCTGTCAGTGGGTTCGGTGATAGACCTGCTTGATCGCGACTTCGACCCCCTCCGGCTCATTAGTGATGAGGAGCGGCACCTTTGCCAGCTATCGTTTTTTAAGTTTAAGTAGCAAGTTGCCCCAGCCTGCGCTTGGATCCACGTTCAAAGGCCAAAAGTCAAGCATTTTCTGGCAATCTCCTTTAGTGAGACCCCAGAGCCATGTAGGCCGCTTCGTTCACTACCCCGGAGCACTTTGACGAATAAGGGGCCGAGGTAAGGCATGGCTGTGCTAGAAGCCTCCAGCCTAGGTGGCATTCCATCGGCAATGCGGCGATGGTGCTCTAGCGCGGTAGCTTTTATCGAGCAGGTACCCGGGGAACTCGCCTACCTTCTGGGTGGAGATCCTAACCGCATACATGGCCAGGGCAAGGGCCTTAAAGTTTTCTATTTAATGTTGGTAGGGGGTGAGCAGCGCTGTGTGGAAGTGGCCTTCTCAGTTCCTGGGTGCCAACAGTTAGAGACAACAATGCCTGGCGGCCAAGCTGCGCTGGTAGTATCTGTCTTTCCACTCGCTTTGTTTGGCTAAGGGAACCTTGCATTCAACCTCCATTCCATCACGGCTTCCAATGTTTGCCTAGCGGCTTTCATGGTCATTTCATCTCCAACTAGTTTTAAATTCAGCATTTTGTTTTCGTCGCGGGATATATTGATTTATATATATCCATATTTCTGGCTAAGCTCTTCCAATTTGTGTTGCAAACTTTGCGGCAAAGATTTCATAATTTCACGTGAAATGGTGGACGTTGGTTTTGAAACGCCAGCGAGTGCCTGGTGAATCCGCACAGACGACTTTAAACCACTGAAGTGAAGAACCTTTTCAACGGTCTGCTCGGGGGCGCTCAAAAGATCTTCATATTTTATGCGAAAATATTGTTTTCTTTGCACTAAATTAAATTGCAATATATCTTTCTCTATTAGTTCATCGACTTTTATTATTTGTAACGCGGCTTGCACAGCAAAGTCTTCTTGTATCAGATCTTTCCATCCAGGAATTTTAATGCCCCAAAAACGCTCGCCTGTACTTTGATAGGCTTTTTTCTTCGCCTTTATTAGAGAGGCTAGGTTGTCTACCGGGTTTCGTATTATATGTAGGATTATGATATCGGGGAAAACGTCGTATAGGAACCTTATTTTTAAGGACAACCCAGGCCATTTGAACAACAATCTCTTTTTTCCAGAAACTAGCAGCCGCAATTTAAGATCATCATAAATTTTCTCTTTAGTCGAGGGTGGCACGTTAAACTCTTCAAAATAATCATCTTGGAGGATATAATTATCCTCTGTCCCCCAATTGAAAATCTTTTTCCAACACGGGATACATTCAGAAGGGGGAATTAGCCCTCTTGTTTTAGATATTTTTCCAGGTATTGCTGTATATACTTGTGGCTTGACGGTTTCTGCAATCTTTCTTAGCGATGTAGTTAAGATAGGAGAGTTTGGAAGCAACGAATCGAGTCTAGAATACCAATAAAGAGTGGGGTCATTTGCAAGAATGCTGTACAACAATGTTGTTCCAGAACGTTCTGTGCCCACTATAGCTATGGGTCTTTTGATGTTGTCCAATCTATCTAGATAACTTTTTAACATCTTAATGTGCATGATCCCCCTCCAAAATATAATATACATAACCTGAATGCCATGGTTTGTTTGCTCCCCTATGAGATTTCTTAAAAATCGGCTTCTTCTGAATCCTAGCTGGGAACTCAAGAGCGTCAACCCACCTGAGGTGTATGGTCTCAGGCAGCTCTAGTTCTCCAAACACCAATTGAATTTTCTTTTTCTTTTGAATGTGATATTCTTGCCCTGCAGAGACCAAGTGTAAAATTCCTTTCGAGATGTCCGCAGTGTCTGCTTTATGTGGCTGTGGCGATTATGGTTTTTGGTAGATGAACAAAAATGTGGCGGGGGGCTCACAAGTCATTTCAAACCCTGCCACTAACTTGCTGCTCACGTCCACCTAAATGCCCCTAACGGAAAAGGGAGCATGGGTAAGAGGATGACTAACCATCATGTTCTCGGTAGCCAGGTATGCATCAGGTAAAATAGATGATGTTTACTACCCAGTAATTAAGTTTACAGTAATTAGGTTTATTAGCCTAGATCCAGGTGTGCTTATTAAAAACTTAGGCAAGACCCCGGGCGAATAATCAATGGGTAGCGTCGCGTATGTTGTGGGTTAATCCGGAGGTCTCAAGTGACGAAGGAGGAACTCCGCGGATTGACGAAGGAAGAGATCAGCCGGCGCATTCGGGAGGGCGTG
>JAADDM010000165.1 GCA_013153955.1 Gammaproteobacteria bacterium
CTGAAGTCAGTCTTTACGGCAAAAACTGCGCCTGAAAAGCGCAGATGTGTTGTAAAATGAAAGTGGGCTTTGCGGGCAACGAAGCGGGTAAGTGGCAATGAAGCGGGTCAAACCCACACTTTTCAAACCAAGGTGTTTTGCGTTGGCGGGGTGCGGGTTTTCACCCTAACCCTGCGTTGAGCGGACTTGCTCGCCTCGCTACGCTCGGCTACGCAAGCCGCTCACGCCCACGTTGGGCATAGGTGATGATGAGATTTATGAAAAAGTTCTTCAATGTGCTAATGGCTTTTATTCTGTTGGGAGCGATTGGCTGGGGAGTATTTTGGCTACTACGCCTTTTTTGGGAAAGTCTAATTTCTCTTCAGTCCGACTTAGCGTCTGCAATCATAGCGGCCTCTACTACGGTGATTGTGGCTGTTTTAACCATCGTGGTAGGACGATATTATGAGCGCAAGAAAGAGATTGAAACCCAACAACACGCCAGGAAAATTGAAATTTATGAAGCCTTCCTAGAGAAATGGTTTGGTAAATTATTCGAGATTGGACAAAGTAAAAGTGAATCTAAGGATCTCCTAAGCGATACAGAGTTTCTTCAATTTTTGGCCGAGTTCACCCGGAAACTGATTTTATGGGGTTCTGATGATGTTGTAAAATCGTATTCAGAGTTTCGAAGAAAAAGCCTTAATGCTGCACAAACATCCTCCACTTCGGTAGATATTCTCTTGCAGTTTGAGCAGTTACTTTTTGCTATTCGTAAAGATATAGGCCATGCAAACCAGTCTCTTAAACCAGGCGATTTACTAACTCTTTTTCTTAATGATTTTCAGTCTGATTCAGAATGATTGGTTAGCGAGTTACTCCTGTTATCAGCGCCCAACCCTGCGTTGAGCGGACTTGCTTCGCCGGCGCTCGCTACGCTCGCTTGGCTCGCAAGCCGCTCACGCTGTTGTTAGGCTTTTTGGTTGGACAGCACAGAAGAGAGGAAATGTATGCTGAAACAGATTATGAGTTTACCAAATGGCGCACGTTTCTATAAGTGCGACTTACACACACATACTCCTTTTGATAACCGTTTTAACTGTGAAGGGTGGCCTGTGGATACAGAGGAACAGAAGCTGGCTTTCGCCAAGGAATTGGTGAAACATGTTCGTCAAGAGCATCATTTGGATATTCTAGGTGTGACGGAGCACAATGACGTATCATGGTTGCCCTATATTCAAGATGCGGCTAAAGAAGATGATCTTATCATTTTCCCTGGAGTAGAGTTAAGTGTATTGTCTGGAAAGAAAAACATTCATCTTTTGGTGCTTTTTGATCCTGAGACAGAAGCCATCCAAATTGATCATTGGCTGTCCTCTTTAGGTTTGACACCCGGGCAGAGATTTCATCCTGATAATACCCCTCGTGTCGTACAGAAAACCTTTCATGAATTGCTCAGATATATTCACCAACATAGTGATCTTCCGGGTATTGTCATTGCAGCTCATGCTTCTAGTAAGAGTGGTCTGTTTCGGGACTTAGAGGGGGAAGCTCGAGTATTAGCCTATACAGATAAGCACCTTCTGGCTGTAGAGATTCCTGGTTCGCGTGATGAATTGTCAGAATTCGAAAAAAAACTGGTCAATGGCGAGCTAGATAATTATCAGCGGAAAAGAGTTGCCTGTCTAAACCACTCCGATGGTCGCGGTTTACAAGACCGGGCTGATCAGCCAGCCATTGGTAGTAAAGCCACTTACATCAAGTTGAGCTCTCCGACCATTGAAGGGCTTCGTCAAGCCTTTCTAGATTTTGAATCGCGCATTCGACTGGAAGATGATCGGCATGATGAGCATTACTCCCGGTTGATAGGCATTGCTATTGAAGGGGGATTTTTGTCTAAGGAGAAAGAGAAAGGAGAGGGCATCTTTCTGCTCCATTTCAATCCAAACTTGAATTGTGTGATTGGTGGGCGAGGTGCTGGAAAATCGGCGTTACTAGAATCTATCCGCTACGTTTTTGATATTTCCGCTAAGACTGAATCCAGTCAACGGCAATCTGACGAGATTTTGCGCAACACGCTGGGCGCTGGTGCAAAGATAACAGCATTTTACGAAACTAGCGATGGAGTTTTATATCGTATCGAACGGATATGGGAACACGATCCACGCGTATTTGATGCGAAGACAGGTGAAGAAAAACAGGGGCTTCACCCCAATCGTTTGGTTCCAGGTGGTTCAGTTGAAGTTTACAGCCAAAAAGAGGTTTATGAAATTTCAAAGGATCCTGCTTTCCAGTTACGTCTTCTCGACAACTATGTGGCCGAGGCGTTGCGCCTTATTTGGGAGGAAGAGCGCGATTTGATTAGGTCTCTTCAGGAGAACGCTCAAGAGATCCTGCGTTTGGAACAAGAGGTTGATGAGGCATCTGAGAAACTGAGCGATTTACCCGTCGTGCGAGAAGAACTAAACCGGCTGGAGAGACAACAAATTGTAGTCCAGATAGAGCGAAAGAAGCAGTTAGAGCAAGAAAAGGCAATGCTGGAGCAGGCAAGCGACAAGGTAAAAGAGTTAGTAGAGGAAACAAGATCTTTTGCTAATGGGCACGAGATTCCTTCAGAGATATTGGACGATGAGGTTCGCGCCGGTTTGCCCCATGCCGAGATGTTGGCTAGACAACGGGCACTTTTAGACGAGATAGGGGAGACCTTTCGCCAATCCTTAGAAAACTTGCCGGACCGATTGCAGGATATATGGAACAAGGGGGCGGATGAACGCTCTGCTTGGCAAAAAGAGTACCAAGAAGAAGATGAGAAATATCAAGCGCTATTACGAGAAGTCCCTGATGTTAGTGCTGAGCGGTACATTGAGTTACAAAAGAGACGCAATGATTTAGAGCAGTTGGCGAAAGAAGCCGAACGACAGCGAGAACGCGTGGTGGCTTTGAAGGAGAAGCGACGGGAAATGCTACTCGAGCTGCGTCGATTACGGCGCGAGAAGGAATTCCCGGTGCGCAAGGCGAAAGCTTTGGAATTGGATACGTCATTGGGAGAGGCTATCAAGATAGAGGTGGTACTAGAGGGGAATCGGGATATTTATATCCAACATTTGCGGGAGAGTTTCTCTGGGGTAAGTGCAGGGATTACCAAAAGCGTTCTTGAAAGCATCGCCAAGACCAAAGGGGATAGTGAGATTTACTACGACCCCATTCATTTGGTCGAGGCTATTCACAAAGAACGCGAACAGCCCTCAGAATCCGACAGTATTCTATACAAAGTGTATAACATTAGTGAAGCCTATCGCCGTCGCTTGGCAACCTTACCCGATGAAACTCTCTACGCGTTGGAAACATATCGTGTGCCTGACTTACCGGTTATCAAATTACGAGTAGGGGAGCAATACAAACCCCTATCTGAACTTTCTATTGGTCAGAAATGCACCGCCATTCTGTCTCTGATTCTGATGGAACGCAAGACGCCACTGGTTATCGATCAGCCGGAGGATGATTTGGACAATCGTTTCGTTTTTGATGAAATTGTCCAAGCATTACGTCAAGAGAAAGAGCGCCGTCAGTTTATCATTGCCACTCATAACGCTAATATTCCCGTTTCTGGTGATGCTGAACTCATTATTGTGCTAGATGCCAATGAGACTCATGGGTGGATAACATCGTTAGGTTCAATTGACGATTTGAGCATCCGAGAACCAGTAGAAAATATTCTGGAAGGCGGGCGCGAGGCTTTCCGTATTCGCAAAGAAAAGTACGGAATCTAAAGAATAGAGGCCGTTAGAAAAAAGGTAAGGGCAGCATAGCCTAACCGTGCGTGCAGCGGACGGGGCTACGCCCCTCGCGAAACCGTGGCGGCAAAAAATCAGAGGTGCGCTCGCTTGCAATGGTGCTGGAGAGACACGCCCCGCCGCTGACGCTGCTGTTAGGCGGTTTGATGAAGGTGAAAGTGATGCAGGCAAATCAATCCTTCTCCAGAGAGAGAATTTTATTTCACCCTTTTGTGCTGGGGGCAATGTTTGTGTATTTTGCAAACAATCTCCTGTTGCAGAGATTATGGCCTTCGCGGTTGACGGGAGTGATCAGTGATTTTGCGTGGCTGTTTTTTGCCCCAATAGTTGTCCATTATTTGTTTGAAATGATTTTGCCTTTTGGCTATCCCCGGCGTGAGCGCATTGACTTGGCAATTTGGGGAGGGATAGGTGTTGTATTCGTTGCGGTGAAGATAAGCCCTGTGGCAAACCGAGTGGTTACAGATACGATAAGCGGACTGTTGGGTATTCCAGTAATGATAGTGGTTGACCCTGCTGATACTTTAGCCGTAATTTCGCTGATAGCTAGTTTTCGCTTCTTTCGGTCTTTCAGGTTACCTTCAACGCGTTCTTCACCGTCAAGAGTTCTTATAGCTGTTAGCGTGGCAGCATTGCTCACTTTGGCGGATATGGCAGCGGAGGATTATGGGATTGTCTGTCTCGAAGTTGATGGGAATAAAGTTATTGCGTCTTCGGTCTATATGAGTTATGTTAGCAGGGATGGGGGAGAAACATGGCAGGGATATAATGCAGACGAAACGTGCTGGCAAGAGCCATTGAGTGAAGGTGCGTCTGTGCAAATAGGGGATGGGAACCTGAGAGTTCAGTTTGGGCCTGGGCAACCTGTGTTGATATCTACTGACGGTGGAAGCCAATGGCATATAGAGTATGAGCTGAAACCAAGTACGGAAGTCCAGCGAGCATATTATCAGAAATATCGAGAAGGGAATCCGATGTTTCGAGAAGGGCCTCTGAACGCTGTAATTGACCCAAGTACAGGGAACGTGGTGTTTGCGATGGGACACGAAGGGGTATTGCTCCGCAAGCCTGATAGGTCTTGGGAATGGGTAACGGTTGGGCCGTATACAAGGGTGGATTATCTAAATCCTGATTTGTACTTGTTACTTTGGGGAGAAGGTGTATTGGCAATAGCCAACGGGCTATTGATTGTAGCGATGCTTGGCAGGAAGGTAATGCGCGAAAAGCAGGCATGGAAACGGATAGGCAGATTGGTATTCCTTGCAATGTCTTGGGTACTATTAGAAGCATCCATGTTTATTTTTCCACCAGCTCTCTCAAGTGGGGATGGTTCTATATTATCATCCGTGATAGTTATTGTTGTTACGATAATGCTTGCCGTACTGGCGATACCTGTAATAATACATTTGGGGCAAAGCGGCAATGTGAAACGGAAGGTCATGTTGCCTTATGTGGTAGCCGTCATAGTATTGTTCTTTCTTCCCTATCTCCTATGGTTTGGCAATGTGTTGTCGAATTACTACATGGCTTCTGGGTTGGCGTTTGTTCTCCAGATAGTTTTGACAATGTGGAGTTATGGGAAGTTGGAAACCGCCTAACCCCATTTGCAGGCGACCGGGCTTCGCCCGTGGGTAAGCGGCGCGATTTTTTGCGGTTGGTTATGGGCAAAGTATGTTTCGGGATAGCGCCGCCCGGCGCCTGAAACACTTGTTAGGGTTCGTTTGCAGGAAAAAGAGCGGCGGCGCGTTTCGCGATGTTGAGAGCGAGCAAGGGGAGGCGAGTTGGCGCAGATGGTTTT
>JAADDM010000102.1 GCA_013153955.1 Gammaproteobacteria bacterium
ATATGACGTCAGATTGTGATAACCTTGTGACCGTAGCTGGCCTGACTGCAAACTTCTCGCAGCCCATTCGTGACCGTACCAGCTCATTGGCGTGGGATTATCTTTTTTTTTTATACCGAACAGCACCTAGCTGCATTCGGACACAAAGCTGCATTTTGACACCTTAAGGTCAGTTGTCCGTCTGGCGACATTCTCTCAGCTGAACACTGGTCTTCAAGCGCCACACGAAATGAACTCGAGGTGGATTCTGTGGAACTCTGATGCAACTAAATCTGGGCGTCTAGCATCTACGCAAGTTGTATCTGGATACAACAACCACCCCCACAACTACACACCGACTTGGTCTGATCTGGCCGCAGTATGCGTGCTCCTGAGGAGACTGTAGATAGGACTCGGTGTCAGAATGATGAAGTGAGAGAAGGACCCAACTGTGATAAACAAGTAGATGTTTCTAGACGTATTCATAAGACATCGTCTAGTGATGGTATCATGCATTATAGAAGTGCTTTCTAGGGGCTAGAATTATTTACGTTTGCCTCGTTCTAATCCAGTCCAAGTTTAGAACAATATTTTAAGATGTTGGACATCTTTAACTGTGACTTTTGTGCACACGGTAGAATAAATGGATCGATTATTCTCAGACGTTACTAGACGTATTCATAAGACATCGTCTAGTGATGGTATCATGCATTATAGAAGTGCTTTCTAGAGACTAGAATTATTTACTTTTGTCACATTCTAATCCAGTCCAAATGTAGAACAATGCCCTAAGATGTTGGACATCTTTAATTGTGACTTTTGTGCACACGGCAGAATAAATGGATCGATTATTCTCAGAACGAATTGAAAGTCTCAGATTTGGACTCGGGTCGAATCGTGATCTAAGTATTTCACCAGAAGCGCTTCCAGTTTTGCACGGATACCTCACTGCTCTAAGAGAGGATGATACACTTAGAAGTGAATAGCCATTATGCTATTATCTTGTATCAGCTCTATCTTCCTGGCCATTTTAGTGCAAACGTTTCTCGCTCGTTAAGCTGTCGGTTAAATTTGAGAATGGTTTGAAACAGGCAAAACATACAAAACTAAGTTGATTCCATATTTATTTCACGTATGCATTCAATATAAAATCTAATATTGATCAAAACCATGTTATTGTAATGAAGCATTACAAAATAAATTTAAGATAATGTTTGTAACACATTGTTTTGATTGTATAACATCAACATAACTAGGGAACAGAATACACATTCTAACTAGTTTAAATACATTCAGGTGTACACCAAATGAAAAAGAAGAAGAAGAAGAAAACAACAGAGGATTGATATCAAAGTCAGAAATGAAATGTACACGCTTGAACATAGAATGACTCAGCAAAAATGCTGTTAGCATGCCATGGTGTGTGACGAATATTTATGTTCAACATTTATGGTCAGTAAAGCGTCAAGTGTATCACCGAAAGGTTATACCTATAATACTCCTCGTGTTTACTGTAAGTACGCGTTATTTGGCAATAAATACGTAGGAAAGCTTCGATTTCAAAGTAAAGAACACCCTATTTGTGGCTAACATTCATCCAGTGAAAGACTAGAGAATAATGTATCAATTATAAATGCTATTGCTAAAGAATCTTTCCTTACTGAACCGATGTCTGTCTGCTGTAGAATTAAATGTAAACGTAGAACATTTAAGAGTTAGAAAATTAACGATCAGCGGCAACAGGTATAATATCTGATAATATAACCATGTAATTAGTGTACAACAGTGGACAAATGTGTATATTACATTAACTCGCTCTCTGCTTCTCTCTCTCTCTCTCTCACACACACACATGCCGTCAGACACCATAGGGATGTTATATGCAATATCTATAAATGTAAGAAACGAAATGCACTCGTCAGCTAGGTGTCGCTCAGGCAAACAAACAAACCAACAAACCAACCGATGTGGGCATGATTTCGAATGGTAGCAAACTTGCTTATTCAGCAAATCTTCAGCAGTACAACACCTCGGTATGAAGGATAAAATGGCTCCAGACTACTAGCTCAAAATACACTCTCGGTACGGTGACTGGACACGCTGTGAGGTATGGATGCACTTGGCCGCAATGAGACGCTATGGAATAAGACCTGGTCTGATACAGTCGTCACCTTCTGGACTGGTCGCCTCCGCGCACTGTTTATCCAGCTGAATGGCGTCAACCACAAACACAGAAAGGCGGCGGTGCCGGTTAAGAGAACAGAGAAATGGCCACAACCAGCATACTGGGAACTCGAATGTTCCGGAAACTAGACGTCTAACCGATGAGTGTGGAAATCTTCTTATAGACAACACCACGCACTGCTTACGAACACTCGCACCACGACACAGACATCCTACGTACACTGTACATTTTTATTCTACGTACGCTGTAACTGAATTTCCTTTATCTCTCTCTCTCTATATGTAGCACCAGATAACGTGAGACTGGAATAAACAGCAACACTTGTTAACAGCAGAGTACAGAAGACGCCAGGTTCTGTTGCATGCAGCACTCTCTCTCTCACACACACACTCACACTCAACATTTTCAGTGTTCCACGATCATCTTCAGTTGGCGATCCTCGTATTGATCATTCCGATACACAGACATGCACGTATCTTCACACAGATAGTGTACACATAAAATGAACCTAGGCGATATACTTTACAACTGATTTAACTCGGTAGTTTAAACTTCTAAGATATTCTCGGACGATTAACACGTCAGCAGCGAGTTAAAGAAATCGTCGAGTCATCGCGCACTCGAGCGCGCGTGCGTGTGTGTATGTGCACATCACGAAACCGCGAACACAATCCGTATATAAATAAACAAAGAGAGAAAACAATTTAACAAAACACAATACAACAGCCAGAGGGACATCGATCAACAAGTAAGAAGACTTTGAACTCGACTGCCTAATCCCATGTGAATAAAAAGAGCACCATCTTTCTCAAGTAGTTATGACAATGGATTCCAGGTAACAGCCACCTGGGCAACGGAACCAGACGAATTTTTCTGTGTTTGTGTGTCGACAACTGGGTCACCGCCTTAATCACGTGACAGAGCTGTCCAATCAGTGCTTCACATCGTCGTCTTCATCGCCGCCGCTTGCCTCTTCGTCCGTCATCACCGTAACCAGCGTGCCGACGGCCCTGCCCACCTGTCCTGCCATGTGGAAGAGGTTACCGACATTGCTGGCACCTAGAACGACCCAAGCAAATATTCCAAGTAGTTAAGATGACCAGTAGAAGGATGGGATTTTCTATGAGAATTGTGGCTCTAATAATGCTCGGACTCCGGCATGCAGCAAAGCGCCCTCTTGTGTTTATGTCTCTACGACGGTCGGCTCGTCTTTGTGGCTATGTGCTGTGGTGCTAAACAGCCTCGCATACAGTGCAGTGTTAAATTTGTGCTGTATTACACAAGCAGCAGTCAATTACGGCAACTTATCGTTGGCCCCACTACTAGTGATTATATTATAGGCCTTTCACTGTCTAGCTTCTAAGTGAAGCCTAGCTCACAAAAACAAATTAGCTCAACCCACGCCAGCCCCGTGGATCATATTCTGTCCCCACGTTAGCTTACCCCTCTGAGGTTGGGAATCCGGTGGGAACGTATCCTGAATCTCCTTCATGACTTCTTCCAACTCCAGACTGCCACTTTTCTGTCCGTTTAGGGCATAATCTATAAAACACGACGTGGAAGATTCACTTTTATTTCGGCTGACGTCGGGATTCATCACTGAACTGTGACATTTGAGAGAACTAGAAATACTATAGAATTTGTACCGTTGATGCAAACACCACCGAGATACAACAACAACAACAACACAAAACCCCAGTGCTAGTCGAATATCTGGAATATAAGCACAAACACTTCTAACAAGCATCTCTGAATGATGTGTACGAGTAGAATGTATAATGGGCTCGGCAATACGAGAGTGGCAATCTTCTGGTTGGAAGAAGTACTGCTTGTTCCAGTCGAGTGTAAGCTACAACGGCGTGCCAGAATGCGTCAACAGTAGATTAAATGACATGCGCCTGCTGGTCAGCAGTAAATTACCACTTGGAATGTAAATTCTGCTTAATATACCGTGGTCACAGGCTAACACTAAACATGCAAGCATGCACAATGCACACACACAACAATTATGATGTCACACTTCACAAACGCCTAGATTTTATTGACAGCCGACAAATCCAGCGGTAGGACTACAAAACACCTCGGCACTGCCGACTGGACATGACGTGAAAGGAAACGAATGAAATAAACGAACAGAACTAATACTGAGCGACAGAACGTTGGCTAATGGTGACTTCGAATAAGAAAAGAAATAAAAGTGGAATGGAATGATGAGAAATCTGATAAACAAAACTCTGCCCCACGCAGAGGAAGCAGTACAGAAGACGAACGGAAGGAACCAATGACTGTTTAAGGGTACTAGAAATCAACTGGGAACACATAAATAAAAGCAACAGTTATGTACCCTTGTAGGTCTGGGCACAAGACGGAGACCACGATTGTCCTTGGACAGCCGGTTGCGACCAAGGAGAATGTTCTTCCGCCTGCGAAGACGACGATGCCGACGGTGATGACGTTGGCTGGTTCTTGACCTGCGACCAGGCCTGTAGCGCGGCGGGCGGCTCGAATTTTGACCACTGCTGTAGTGGCTGGGTCTTGGCCTCGGACCACGCCTGTGACGGTGCCTGCTCCGCCTTGGCCCACATGGCCGACTGGCTCTGCGACCGCGTCACGACCACCGGCTGGCTGGTCGCTTCCTTCGGCTGGGCATGATGCGATTGCGACTTGTGCAACTCAAGCTGGGCGGCCTTGGCCTTGTCGAACTGGTGCTGGTGTTGCTGATAGGATGCCACCATCGACGACGGTTGGCCGGTCTCGGGCGTCATTCGCCCGCCGGGCGTCTGTCCGAGGCTCGGTCTGCCGCTCGACGGCGACGACTTGGCGATGAGGTGTCGCGATTTCGGCGACATCTTCTTGTCGGCCGCCAGCACAGCTGCGGCGCCTTTAACAGCTGGGCCGACCGCGGCTGGCAGCCTGGAGCTGGAATGTTCAACCGCGTCGTACTGGAGCTTGGGGTCGTGGATCTTAGTGCTCATGATCGGAGGATGGACCTTCAGCCCTGGGCCAGCTAGTCCCGTCGACGCGCCCCCAGACGACTGGCGTACGTGGTGGGCCAGCAAGACACCTGACTGAGCCTTCTTTGGCGTGACCAGTGATCCTTTGTCCTGTGAGCCGGTCGGATCGGGCTGGCCTTGTGGCTTGCCAGCTGCGGACTGGTCGGAATGTGGCGGTTTTGTGTGCTGGCGGCCGACATGGTACGGGGGCGGGGCGTGTAAAGGCGGACTGGCAGACAGAGGAGGAGACAGCTGGAAGAGGTAGAAGAAACGCAGCTCCGTCAGGCAAACCACCATCACATCAGGTGCTGGCGCCTCCGAGGCCTTCACCTA